>CAYJIE010000086.1:0-1233 GCA_964370145.1 uncultured Oscillospiraceae bacterium | reverse complement strand
CATCGGGGGGCAAAATCATGGACAAAATATTATCAGTCTTATATAAAATTGAAGAGCTCAGCAAGAAAATTTTTATTATAGGTAATTTAGTTGCCGGAGCACTCATTATTATTTCAGTAGCCATATTGTACATATCGCCTAATGTTTATAGTGACTACTTTGCAAGACTGCTTGCCGCGGAATTTGCATTCAACGCAGGTTTAATCGTCTTTATAAGCATGATATTCTCACTCATGGTCGACTACATAATTAAAATTGAGAGAAAAGCATAAATAACCCATGAAAGTGGATAATGTACCGACCTCCCAATCGTTAGATTTTTAGGTCTAACTTTTGGGGGTCGGTACAAAAAAAGAGTTGCTATTTTCAGCAACTCTTTTTATAATGTAATTTTTACGCAGCTTCAATCGGTGCCTCATATTTTGTCAGATTAGCAAGTCTGTACGGTGATATATTCGTAAGCTCTGAGAGTTTAATCATTATATACGCCTGTTTTGCCGTATCTGGCATCTCCTCTTTTGTCACACTTACAGCGCCTTCATTAGTTATAATAAATTCATTAACCAATCCGTCAACTTGTACTTGAACTTTACAACCCATATTATCCCTATACAGCAGTGCTATATGTGAGTCGGGCTCTTCCGGTAAAAATCCACGATAAACATAAACGTCTTCCTCTGTGCCAAACATCTCATTTTCCTCTAAGATGAAGTCGACATAAACAAGCTCATTTAAGTTTTTTGGAGCATGCACATCAGAGTGATAGAGATATCCAAGAGCCATTGGCGAAATACCAAGTGTCTCACCCGACCAGTTTATAAGTGAATAGATAAATGTTCTCGCATAGTCCGCCGCCTCAATTTTTTCAGCATTGGACAGAAGATCTATCCCCTTATAAGGATTATACAATTCATTACCATGTGGGCTTGTTCCGTTCCATTCTTTAACAGATAGAAGTCCTGTAAATCTCTCTGCTACCATATAGAACACATTGATTTCTTTACCATTCATATTAGTAAAGTTAATTTGTGCTATATACTCTTCGCCAAACTTCTTAAAGTATTGGCCGGTTCCAACCGTTAGCCATGGTAGATCATATGCGTTATTATACTCGATTGAAAAATCTCTGTTTGAATATGACGCTACGACAACGAGTGGCTCACCTTGCATAAGAATATTATCCTCTGGTGCTGTTACCTCTTCGCCCTCTACTACTTCTTCACCTTCAGCAGG
>CAYJIE010000085.1:0-10094 GCA_964370145.1 uncultured Oscillospiraceae bacterium | reverse complement strand
AGACGATTGTTAGCCTCATCAAAAGCTTCAAGAGCCTTCTCTTCACCATTAAAGACCTTGACCACATTTTGTGCGCCAAAAATTTCCTCTATTTGACCATTGACTTCACCAAGTTGCTTTTGTTGAGCGCTGAAATATTTTTGAGAGGATTTCACAACAAGCCCCACGACAACGAAGGATAGAGGTAATGTGAGCAATGCCACTAATGTCATTGTGAAATTAATCGACAACATCATGAAGAAAATTCCAACCACGGTACAAAACGCAGTAATTACTTGCACCGCACTTTGGTTTAAGCTTTGAGTTAGTGTGTCGACATCATTTGTAATTCTTGAGAGTACATCACCTTTTGAAGTGCGATCAAAATAGTTCATGGGGAGTTTGGCGATCTTTTCTGATAGATCTTTTCTAAAATTATATGAAATTTTTTGAGTGACGCCTGACATTAGAATCCCTTGTGTGAGTGATAATATCATGGAAGTGATATACATAATACCAAGAGTTAGCAATATTCGTCCGATGCTGTCGAAATCTATGCCTATACCGCCTTGTGCTTGAGACATCGCCCCTTCAAAAACAAGGGTGGTTGCATTACCGAGCAAAAGGGGGCCTACAATTGTAAATATTGTTCCGCCGATGGCGAAAATAAAGACGAGAGTGAGAATTAGGGAGTATTTCGAGAGTCGCTTTAGCAAAAGCTTCATTGTCCCTTTGAAATCCTTGGCTTTTTCAGTGTTCATACGGACTCTTCCGCCGCCACCCATGCCGCCACCGCCGCGACCTTGATTTGGTCCTCTGTTCATCTACATCTCCTCCTTTGCAAGTTGTGAAACTGCGATTTCTTTATAGACTTCGCAATGTTGCATGAGCTCGTCATGCGTACCCTTGCCGGCTATTTCACCATCGGAGATGACGATGATTTGCTCTGCTTGCATTATTGTGCTTATGCGCTGAGCAACGATGATTACAGTGGCTTCTTGTGTAATCTCGTTTAGCGCGCGTCGTAGATTTACATCGGTTTTATAGTCGAGGGCAGAAAAGCTGTCGTCGAAAATATAAACATCGGGTTTCTTTGCGATAGCTCTTGCTATGGCGAGGCGCTGGCGCTGACCGCCCGACACATTCGAGCCGCCCTGTGAGATGTATTCATCATATTTATCGTCTTTTTCTTCGATGAAATTTTCAGCTTGAGCAATCTTCGCCGCCTCAACCATCATCGCATCATCAATTGGAGTATTGGCAAATTTAATATTGCTTTCAATGGTGCCGCTAAAAAGCACACCTTTTTGCGGTACAAAACCAAGTATATCGCGAAGGCTATGTTGTGAGAGGTCGCGAATATCAATATCATTAATCAAGATTTCGCCCTCTGTCACATCGAAAAAACGTGGAATCAGATTGATTATCGTGGACTTTCCACTTCCCGTACCACCGATAATAGCGGTGGTTTCGCCTGCCTTTGCAGTAAAATTTATGTTTTTCAAGGTGTACTCTTGCGCACCCTCAAACTTGAAACAGACATTCTTAAATTCAATATTCCTTGGGCTGTTTACTGGGAGCACTGCAACTTCTTTTTTGTCTTGAACGGTGCTGGTAGCATTTAATATTTCCCCAACACGCTTGACTGAAACTGCGGCTCTTGGGAGCATGATTGAAATCATGGTAATCATGAAGAAAGCCATGATAATTTGTGTTGCATATTGAATGAAAGCCATGATATCGCCGACTTCCAAAGCGTTTTGTGCGACTTGCTCTGCGCCAAACCAAACGATAAGAACGCCGACTCCGTTCATAACAAACATCATGACAGGTGCCATGAAAGCCATTATACGATTTATAAACAAGTTGAGTTTTGTAAGGTCTTTGTTGACCTTGTCAAAACGCTCTTCCTCTGTTTTCTGTGTTCCGAAAGCACGAATTACAGGCAGCCCTGAGAGAATTTCCCTTGAAACAAGATTTAATTTGTCAATTACTTTTTGAATAATAAGAAATTTGGGGATGGCAAATGCAAAAAGTACGATTACAAGCGTCAAAATCATTCCGACAGATAAGGCAATTATCCATGTCATGGAGTTGTTGATACCCATAACTTTTAAGATGCCACCGACACCCATTAGCGGAGCTAGAAGGATGATTCTGAACATGACGGCTACGAGCATCTGAATTTGCTGGATATCATTCGTGCATCGTGTAATCAGTGAAGCTGTTGAGAATTCCTCCATGTCAGCTTTAGAAAAATGAAGGACTTTGTCAAAAATATCATGGCGGAGCTCTCTTGCAAGATTTGCCCCCACCCTTGCTGAAAGAAAGGAGGAAAACACGGTGGCAAGCATTGCGACTGTCGCTATGGCAAGCATGGTAATTCCTGTGGTGAAAATGAAGTTGCTGTCTTGGGAACCACTCGCCTGCGCAATTCCTATGTCAACAATATCAGCAGTATAATCAGGTAATGCGAGCTCTGCTAGAACGCGCACAATAATGGCGGCTGCCATCATCAGTATCGGCAGCCACATCTTAAATAGTCGCTTTGCAATATGTCTCATAAATCTCCTTTATGGTATTATATTTTAAGAATATTATACCATAAATTCATATAATTGTAAACATATACAACTGTATTTTTTATGAGAAATTTTCGTTTTGGAGGGAATTATTAGTTAGACATACCTAATATAAAATGGCAAAAACAAACTGCAACTATTCGTTATTCATATAGTTTTTATCCCATATGTTTAACAAAATCGTTGCAGTTAATTTTAGTTGTTATTAAGACTTGAATCTATGCCTTTACTATCGGGCTTCTTGCCGCTTTGACATCGTCAGGGCGACCGATTGGAGTTGTAATCGGGGAATTTTTTAATGGTGCGATATCATCCTTTGCTTGATTTGCCAGTGCAATCAATGTATTTGCGAAATTCTCCAATGTCTCCTTGCTCTCTGTCTCCGTAGGCTCAATCATAAGCGCTTCTTTAACGATGAGTGGGAAGTACATTGTCGGTGGGTGGAAATTCGCATCAATTAGGCTCTTTGCGATATCCGTTGCACTGACACTGTTAATATTGTCCACAGACAGCACAAATTCATGCTTGCAAAGCCCGTAGTATGGGATATTGTATACATCTTTTAGCAGATGCTGGAGATAGTTTGCGTTCAAGACGGCGATTTCGCCCACCTCAGTTAAGCCATCTCTGCCAAGCGACAATATATATGTGAGTGCTTTTAATACAACTGAGAAGTTGCCATAAAAACTGCGCACCATGCCAATGGATTTTTCACGAGAGTAATCATTGCTATAAGTCTCGCCATCAAATTTTACAGTCGGTGCTGGAAGATATGGCTCAAGCTTTTCATTCACACCAACAGGGCCGCTTCCAGGGCCACCTCCGCCATGTGGGGTGGAGAAACTCTTGTGTAAATTGAGGTGTACCACATCAAATCCCATATCTCCAGGGCGAGCAACACCCATGATGCCATTGAAGTTTGCGCCGTCATAATAGAGGAGGCCGCCTGCGTCATGCACGACTTTTGCAATTTCTATAATGTCAGTGTCAAACAGTCCCAAAGTGCTCGGATTTGTGAGCATGAGACCTGCTGTCTTCTCGTTTAAGGCGGCTTTTAGTGCTTCAATATCGACACTGCCATCATCTTTAGATTTAATCTCAACAGAAGTAAGCCCTGCCATTGAGGCAGTCGCCGGATTTGTACCATGAGCAGAGTCTGGGACAATCATTTCACAGCGATTAAAATCACCCCTATCCTCATGATATGCCTTGATGAGCATAACGCCTGTCAGCTCACCATGCGCACCCGCCGCAGGTTGGAGGGATACTGCTTTCATACCTGTAACTGTCGCAAGATGTTCTTGCGCTAAATACAGCGCTTTAAGGGAGCCTTGTGAAAGTTCAGGGGTCAATGGATGAGAGTTTGCGAATTTTGGTAATTTTGCAACTTCCTCGTTTATTTTTGGATTGTATTTCATCGTGCAAGAGCCAAGCGGATAGAAACCGTTGTCAACGCCAAAATTAATACGACAGAGATTTGTATAATGCCGAACTAGGTCAATTTCTGCAACTTCGGGGAGTGAGCATTCGCTTTTTCTTTCCATTCCTTTTGGAATCAGAGTGCTTATATCACGCTTTGAAAGTGGGGCAGGAGGCACAGCGCCAACACGTCCGCTCTTTGAAATGTCAAATATCAAACTCATATTGTCCCCTCCTTTTTAAGCGTGTCCAGTGCTGATTTTAAGTGCAGAAGTTCAGTCGCAGTTGTCATTTCGGTTGCACACCACATAGTGCAGTTTTCCATACCCTCGCCGTCTAGTGATAGCACGGCGATATCATGTGCGAGGAGTGCTTTTCGCAAAGTCTCTCCACTGCATTTGCCCTCTACCACAAATTCGTGGAAGAATTCGCCGCTAAACTTTTTCACAAAACCATATTCAAGCAGGACATCACAGAGGTCATGTGCATTTGAACTGCTTGCAATTGCTGTGTTTCGTAGGCCCTCATGCGACATCGCCGCAAGATATATAAGTCCTGTTAGAGCACTGAGTGAGTGATTTGAGCAAATATTTGAAAATGCCTTGTCACGGCGGATATGTTGCTCACGAGCCTGCAAAGTCAACACATATGCATCTTTACCGTCGTGGTCAGTGGTTTTTCCGACAATGCGGCCAGGGATGCGTCTTGTAAGTTTTGATGTTGTTGCAAAAAAGCCAAAGGACGGAGCTCCCATTTGCATAGGAATTCCAAGCGGTTGACCGTCACCGACAACAACATCTGCATTATATTCAGAAGGTGCATTTACAATTGCCAATGAAGTGGGGTTGACACTTGCGATGAAAAGTGCGTCACTCTCGTGGGTCACAGATGAAAGTAAGTCCATATTCTCATAAATGCCGTAGAAGTTAGGGCTTTGCGCGATAAGACAAGCGGCACCGTCAAGCACAGCTTTAAGTGAGTCCATGTCGCAACGTCCGCTCTTAGCATCGACGCCAACGACGCTAAGCTCATATCCTCTCGTGTGGCAATATGTCTTTAGCACTTCAATTGTGTCGGGATGTGCGTTTCCAAGCACGGCAACTTTTTTCTTTTTCTTTGTATCAACAGCAAGGAAAGCGGCTTCAGCCGCCGCAGTTGCGCCGTCATATAGAGAGGCATTTGAAATATCCATGCCTGTGAGGCGGCAAATCGCGGTTTGGTACTCGAAAATTGCAGTAAGCATACCTTGGCTCATTTCAGCTTGATATGGCGTATAGGCGGTGTAAAATTCACTGCGTGACACAAGATGCGACACGACAGATGGGATATAGTGGCGGTAGATGCCACCACCGACGAAAAATCCCTTTACATCTTTGTTAAGATTTGCAATCTCGCTCATATCCCTTAAAATTTCCACTTCGCTTTTTCCAAGTGGAATTTTAGACAAGTCGGGATAGGAGAGGCTCTCATCAATATCTGAGAACAGCTCTTTTATATTTGTGAGCCCGAGAGCGGCAAGCATTTCTTGCTTCTCGTTCTCAGTGTGAACAACATATCTCATGTTATACTCCTAGTTATTTATTTTGGCAAAAGTTCGGCTTATTTTTTGCAATACAAAAAATAAGCCGAAAATAATTGATTAAAGTGACTCTAAAAACTCCTCATATTGCTCGGGAGTAAGCAGTGAGGACATGTCTGTGTCCTCCACTTTGATTTTTGCAATGAAATTGTCATATGGAGCTTCGTTTAAGAGCTCAGGTGCATCATCAAGTGCGTTGTTTACTTCGCAAACTTCACCGTTTGCAGGAGCATATACATCTGCGACTGCTTTCACGCTCTCAACATTGACAAAGCCCTTTGCGGCAAATGTTTTTGCGCCAATTTCAGGCAGCTCAACGAAGACAACATCTCCAAGCTCCTCCGCCGCATATTCTGTGATGCCCACAGCCATAACATCGCCCTCGAGCTGTGCCCATTCGTGATTTTTTGTGTACTTTCTGTCGTTTCTAATTTCCATATTTTCCTCCTGATATCATAACATTTTATGTTTTTTGTTCTCTTTTGTAAAATGGCGTTTTGACTCTCTTAGCAAGGACATTCTTATCCCTTATGACAACGAACATTTCCTCATCTTCATATGACTTTTCAATCATCGCCATCGCAAGGCTTTTTTTGAAAGTAGGTGAGTGACTGCCGCTGGTGACAAAACCGATTTCATTTCCGTCTTTACCGACTACTTTATAATTTTCACGAGCGATTCCACGCTCAACCATCTCAATGCCGACACGACGCCTTTTTGTAGTGGGTTTTTTCTCAATAAGAGCATCTCTGCCCATGAAATCATCCTTATCTAGCACGACAAATCTTGAGAGAAGTGCTTCGAATGGTGTGATTTCTGAACTTATCTCATGTCCATACAGTGGCATACAGCACTCAAATCGGAGTGTATCCCTTGCGCCAAGCCCAGCAGGAACAACAGCTTCATTTGCAATGATTGCATTCCAAATGTCGCAAATGCCGTCTTTGACAAAAATCTCATAGCCGTCTTCGCCAGTATATCCTGTGCGTGACACGAATGCATCATAGGAGCAAACTTTTGCATTGGTGCAACTGTAATAGTCAAGTGCTTTCACATCGACATCGCAAATACTCGCTAGCACATCGGGAGCCATTGGGCCTTGAAGTGCCACAGCGCTGTATTGAGCCGAGCGGTCTTCAATGCTGCAACCAAGATTATCAAGGCTCTTTAGATGTGCAAAATCCTTTGCTATATTTGAAGCGTTTACAACGATCATAAGCTCAGTGTCACTTAGGCAATATACAATTAAATCGTCCACACAAAAACCTTCGCTGTCACACATTGGACTGTAAATGCATCTTCCGACGGCGATGTTTTTAATGTCATTAGTAAGAGCATAGTCCACAAATTCCTTTGCTCTCTCACCGCTGACAATAATCTCACCCATATGCGATATGTCGAAAATTCCAGCAGAGTTCCTCACCGCCTCATGCTCCGCTACAATTCCGCTATATTGTACAGGCAATGCATATCCGCCGAAGTCGACAATTTTGCCCTTTGCCGCAACATGACAGTCATAGAGAGGGGTCTTGATTAAATTGTCCATTAGTCATCTCCATATCAAATCAAAATTTTACATCTCGATTAATAATTATAAATCAATTCATATCAAAAAGCAATGAATTTTTTTGAAAATTAAGGGAAAAAATAAACAAAAATAATTGCAAATATTAGTGAGGTTATACAGTTTATGAATGTGATAAAATTGACAAACGGCATCGAGGAGAATACAGCGGCGATTTGCAAGGCATTTGAGAGGGACACCACATTTAAGATAAGGGGAGTGGATAATCAGTTTGTACCACGCCTTAAAAGTGTTATCTGCTATATCGAGGGTATGGCAAATGCATCTTTTATTTCCGACGGCATAATAAAAGCTATACTTGAGGCGAGGCGGATTTCAGAGGATAAAAATCTAGTGGATGCAGTTATGGAAGATGTGCTTTTTGCGTCAGAGCTTACAAAAGTTCAAACGGTGGATGAAGTTGTGAAGAAGGTGGCATCAGGCGATTGCGCCGTGCTTCTAGAGGGCATGGAATATGCGATTATAATAGGGGCAAAAGGTTTTCAAATGCGCTCTGTGAGTGAGCCGCAAAATGAGAGGATTATAAAGGGCCCACGGGAAGGCTTCACGGAGAGTGTGGTGGTCAACACATCACTACTTAGAAAGAAAATTCAAAACAGTGATGTAAAATTTGAGTTCTTGAAGATTGGCGAGCTCTATGACACGACAGTCTGCTTGACCTATGTTGACAGCGTGGTGGATAAGAATGCATTAAAGATTATGCGAGAGCGACTGAAAACAGTGAAGAGTGCCACGCTCCTTGACAGTAATTATATTGCAGAGCAGATTAGAGACAGCGCAAAGTCGCCACTTAAGACGATGGGAACAACAGAGCGCCCCGATGTATTTGCGGCAAAACTTTTGGAAGGTCGAGTTGGGATAATGGTGGACGGCTCACCCGTATGCTTAACGGCACCCCATCTTTTCTTAGAGCTGTTCATGTCCTCGGAGGACTACTATATGAACTATTACTACGCCTCGTTTCAAAGATTGCTACGCATGGTGGGATTTTTAGTATCGCTCATTTTGCCAGCCCTCTATATCTCGCTTGTCTGCTTTTCAAGGGAGATGCTCCCAACGCCTCTTGCTCTTTCTGTCGCACAGGCAAGGCTGGGGTTGCCATTTGCTACAATAACTGAAGCGTTTATTTTGATGATAATTTTTGATGTTCTGCGAGAGAGCGGCGCAAGAAGTCCCTCTAATATGGGGCAGGCACTGTCGGTTGTCAGCTCAATTGTGCTCGGGCAAGCGGCAATTGAAGCGAATTTAGTGAGCTCTCCGATTTTGATTGTAGTGGCGTTTTCGGGGGTCACCTCTGTGCTAATTCCAAAACTCTCCGCCGTGATTGTCATTTGCAAATATGGGCTATTGCTTATTGCAGGCGTTTTTGGAATGACAGGATTGTCGCTCGCGCTGTTTGTAATGCTCGCATATACGGCGTCGCTGTCGAGCTTTGGCGTACCGTATATGTCCTACTTCTATGCGGACAAGCAAAAGGAGTCCAAGGATATATTTTTCCGTGAAACTTGGAATAGGCTCAAGACAAATCCGCTGTTTAGTGGCAGTGAGGTGAAAAATGAGAATTAAGACTGTTGCAGCAGTAGCCATATTGCTATTTTTGCTTTACTATTTTAGCAAGCCATGGGACTACAAAGAAATTGAAAAAATGACAATAGTAACAGGGCTTGGTTTAGATGTCGGTGGAACGAAAGCACATGCGGTGACATTTGAGATAATGGAGAATGGCACGGAGCGTTCAGTGTTTACCACGCAGGGCGACGACTTCTTTGAATGTATTGAGGAGGCGCAGAAAATTGTGCGTGCGCCGCTTATATATAATCATGTGAAAGTAGCATTGATGACAGATGATTTTGCCGCAAATTCGCTCGATGAATTTTTGGATTTTGTCACTGATAAAAATGATATAAGGCTCAATATAATGCTGATAATGACAAGGGACAGCACTGCAAATGAAATTTTCTCGAGCACGGATACGAATCTCTCTTTCGTGCTCGCTGACTATATGAAATCGACGGAAAATGACAGCTTTGTTAAGGGGATCAGTATGCGAGATTTCTACAGCCCATATAAAAAGGGAGAACGATGTGAAATGCCGACGATTAAACTGAGCGATGATACGATTGAATATGAGGGGGTGGTGTATTGGGAGTAAAAGGTGGAGGCATACAATATGCCGTGATGCTCAGCTATATTTCAAGCACATTGATTGTGTCGGTGCTTTTTTCTGAAAATATGTACTCAGTTGCGATAATGGTGATACTCTGTGCAGTAACGCTGGCTGTGCTACCCCATTCAATCAAGCTGTCGCATTTGATGAATAGGACGATTAAAAGAATTGTCTTGAACACATTATGCATAGTAGAGGGGGTATTCTATCTGTATTTCTATTGCGACTTTGTAAAAACAGTATCGCTAAAAGACACACCGCTTATAGTCATCTTCATGCTCCTCTTGCTACCCACAATTTATATTTCAAGTGTTGGCGTGGAGAGTCTCTCAAGTGCCGCAAGATTTGCAACGCCGTTTATTGCAGTGTTCTTTCTTGCGCTAATCCTCACGAATATTGATGTGGAAACGCTGTCAACACTAAGTCTTGATGACACAAGTGGTGCACAAATTTACGCAGTGATTTTCATTGTGCACACTTTTTTGGTGAAACCGCTACTCATATTTCCGGTGTTGTTCAAAGGTGAAGGGGAGAAAGTTCTGCAAAATGGGATTTCAAAAGGACTGATTTTTGGCGCTTTTTTCTGCAGTGCAGGTATTGTCACCACTTTTTTACTTTTAGGTCAAAGCCTTATCGCAAATATCGACTATCCTTTTTATTATGCGACATCACTTGCACGCACTGGAAGCCTTGAGCGCTTTGAAGCACTAGTCTGTGCTTTGCTTGTCGTCTCGTCCGTTGTTAATGTAGCATTATTAATTATGAGTGTTGCTCGAAATGAGG
>CAYJIE010000084.1:326-10506 GCA_964370145.1 uncultured Oscillospiraceae bacterium | reverse complement strand
TTAGAGAAACTGCTGATTTGTTTTTTACCGCCATTTTTATTTGCTCCAAACCGTTATATATTATTTTTACCAAGCAAAACTGTCCACAGAAAACAACATGTTCTACAGAACATGTTGTTGAATAAGCGTACCCCTCGTCACTTGAGGTTATTATATCATAAACACAGTGCAATGATATAATGGTGTCATGTGTTTTGGTTGTCGCAACAACGCACAATATAATAAATGTCTCCTATCGTTCTGACATTTATTATATCATAAATATTACGCATTTTATGATATAATCGTGTCATACATTTCGGTTGCCTCCTACGCTAAGAGGCGAGAAATGTGACAGATATAATGTCGCTCACAAGCGACACTATATAATAACCGAATTTCCTCGTTCTTGAGGTTATTATATCATAAAAGTTTGCAAACATCAATATTGGTAAAATTGTTTTTACTTTTCACCTCTCATTTGCTTCTCTCTTACGGCTTTTCGGCTTATCTTTACTGAGCATAATGTCATCAAAAATTTCATCAATTTTATTTTTCGGGCAAGACAATGAGCTTAGTCTATGTAACACAGCCTCGGCGTGGACTGTCGCCACTCGCCTTGCAAGCTCAGCCTTTTCCTCTTCGCCTTTCGGCTCGTACACAATCACTTTCATTATCTCACCACCTCTCTTTTAATGTTATGTTTTTCGGATTGTCCGTTATGACTTCACCTCCTAATGCAAGTTTTCAATATATCCAAGCAATAGTTTCATGCGTTAATCACTCGGTGATATTGTAAATTGCTTTATCGTTTCTTTTTTAGCCATAAAATTATTCTCCTTTTCAAAATAATGTTGATTGAACGAACAATCTATGCCACCAAGCTATTACTTAGCAGTATACATTGCTCGTTAGTTGTACTGGGTTTTGAGTTGTTGTTGGCACAACTATCATAGTCTTGTTTTTCAAGAACTCCCCCTGTTTATGTCGATATGGAGGCGTAACGTCACGAAGTATCATTATCCCACTTGTGTGTCATCGCAGGCGAGGGTGCAAAGCCAAAGTCAAGCCACCCGCACACCGCCTGTCACAGCAAATTGTTTGCATATGACAAGTCATTTTGAAACGGCGTTTGGATGATTTTCTCTTTGGCTCTCTCGTTTCATGGCTGTTTGCAAATGTCGCTCGGATATAGCAACTATGTAAAATGCCCATATCGTCACAGCGTTGCCCATTGACTGCTTGGTGTAATCCCACAAATGGAAAGTACTCAAAGATCCCATATTCAATTGTCGAGGTACAACTTTGTGCTAGGATTATAACGGGGATTTTATCCCCGTGGGAATTTCATCCCAGAGGGAATGAATGCCCAGGGGAACTTTGTTCCCCTTATATACCGTGACAAAAAACGGCAAAAAGTTGCGTCTATTTTCAAAAATTCTTTTTTAAAATTTTTTCTAAGTGCTTCAAACCGCAGTCAATTGAGCGTGATACTTGGCTTTTATTCACGCCCTCAACCCTTGCAATTACTGACTTTTTCACGCCTAAGAAGTAGTGCGCGTAAATTCTTTTTGCCTGTATATCAGGGAGCATCGCAATAGCGGAGTGGAGCTCTGCCATTGACAGCTTGCGCTCGTAAATCTCGCATGGCGAAAGAGAACGAAATAGCACACAATATTCAATGCCATCGTCTAAATCGAGCGAATATTGGCCGTTGTTGCGATATTTTTTTCTGCGGTCTGCTTGCTGGGCTTTGCGTTCAGCTTCAAATAATTCATACACCTCACTTGAAACTTCGATGTAAGTATCCTCGGTTATATGCGCATAGTGCTCTTTTAAGTTTATAGTCTTCATTTTTATAATCTCCTTAATTTTTGAATTGTTGATAGTTCAAAAATCTGAGATTATGGGTACTTTGCTATATTGCAATGCCACGGTGTTAGCATAAAAAATCCTTTCAGTTACGCACTAAGGCACTGAAAGGGTGAAAAAGATAAAAAGAGCCACATGAGATGGTAGTCTGCACCGACAAACAGCTTCCCATAAGGAAAACTGCTCATGCGGCACCTAAGATGACTACACACTTTCATGTGGCTCTAGTGCTCATTTTATGAGCGATTATATTCTATTGTCTGTTCATTTTGCGCATCGATATTAAATCGACTAAAACCTCGTGCTTGCACTTTCTGCACTTCGTTTCAACATATCCTGTAGAGCCTGCAAAGACGACAAACGCAATATGTTTGCAGTAGGGACACCGAATATTGCGACTCTCTTTGTTGCGAATAAATTCTCTTGCCCGTACAATCTTCATTTTGAGGTCATCCGATGGCATGTTCGTATAAACTTTAGACATATTGTACCTCCGAAAGAGCACGATTGCCTAACAATTCGGTGTAGCCAAGCGTCTTTAAGCGAATGGTGGCGGCGCTCATTGAAACTTTGAATGCTTCCGTCATTATACTGATAACAAGTCTGAGGAAATAGCGAGAGTTAAGATCGTTTTGCTTCATTAAGCTTTCAATTTCGGCGACCATGAAAGCTATCGTCGTGCGAGGCATAAGCAGTGCCGCACCCAGTGCGTTTGCCTGCCACTCATTCCAGTCCTCAGCGGTTTTGAGTTCTCTTGCCGTATGCGCTTGACGCTTAGAATATTGTGATGTCAGGTGAATTTTTTCCTCCTCACTTTGCATTGAGAAAAGAATATGATGCGATATTTCATGTGCGAGTGTGAATCTTCGCTTTCCGCATAATTCACGGACTTTGCTTGGATCGATAAAATCACTGTCCATAATAATCTGATTTTTCTTAATCTCTAAAACTTTAATTTCTCCATCAATTTCTAACTTAAGCTTCGTATCTTCATATGCGGTAAGTCCGCAGAGTTTACCGTCATTTGAGAGCTTAGCGAACCTAACCTCTAACCCGAGATAATTTTTTGCAAGTTGCTCGATAGGGGTGAAGTAGGTATTAATTCCTGTGTATTCCCTAAAATCCTTAAGAACTTCTTCTGCGATGTTTTCAATTTCGTCTCTTGATAAAATCATGTGTGCACTTTCGCCTCCACAAACCACCTGTCGTCCTCGTGGAAAAGATAAGTCTCTTTCCCTTCGATTACCACCGTGTATCTCGTACCACAGCCACCGACTTTCGTCGATGCCGCTTTGCAGATATGCTTGACTCTGTCCACATCATAAGTCATTCCATCTTCCCATGTGATGGAAAGCGGGCGAATTATCCCTTCTTTTTTATTTTTGAGTATTACATCAACATATACTTTGCGTGCTAAGTCTTTCATAGAGTTATCCTATCATTCCCGTTGGCATAATTACCCCTGTGTCCATGTTCTTCGACACCTTGATATTCTTACATAAAATCGCATTTGTTATTGAATTTTTGCCAAAGCGAGAGCGGATGGACTCCACCGCAAGGTCAAGACACTCTCTTTTCTCAATTGTATTAATATCGGCAAAAAAGTCTGTTTGAAGTGGGACGCTTTCTTCAACTAAACTTATTGCCCTGACTGTGACTGAGCGAATTGGAAGTTGCCAGCGGTATGACTTGTGAAAAAGCTCAAACGCTTTTTTCGCAAGGTCAGTCGGACTTTGCGTTGGTCTATCCAACTTGCACTGCCATTCTTTAATGTTGAGCTCCGTGTTTCTAATGGTGATTGAAATTCCACATGCTCGTTTTTTATGTTTTCTAAGTTTAGTTCCAATATCTTGCACCAGTTGAAGCATGACACACCAAACCTCTGCACTATTTTCAAGGTCTTGTATGGTCGTCGTGCCGTGTCCAATGCTCTTTACAGGAGAAATAAAGTCAGCGACATGGACAACCGAGTTGTCAAGTCCATTTGCATATTGTTTTATCTTCAACCCATGGACACCAAACTTGCTTTTAAGTAAGCTTTCGTCAGCCATTGCAATGTCACCGATAGTTTCTATTCTGTACTTCCTTAGTTTTTTGTTCGTAGCACCACCAACACCGAGGAGTTCTGATGCGGGTAGGTGCCAAATAGTTTCTCGAAAGGTAGTTTTCTCAATTACTGAAACAGCGTCAGGCTTTTTTAGTTCAGAGCCAAGTTTAGCGAAAATTTTGTTATAGCTAACTCCGCAGGACACCGTAAGCCCGAGTTCAAACTTGATCGCCTTGCGAATTTCTTCGGCGATCTCATAACCAGTTCCAAAGGCACGACTGCCAGTGACATCCAAGAAACACTCGTCCATGCCATATGGCTCAACTTGGTCAGTGTATCTCTCGTAGATGCTTCGTGCGAGCTTGGAAAATTTGAGGTATTGATCATAGTTAGGTGGGACAACTATGAGGTTCGGGCACTTCTGCCTTGCTTGCCAAAGTGCTTCGCCGGTCTTAACGCCGTACGCCTTTGCTTCGTAGTTCTTGGCGAGTATAATTCCGTTTCTCTGTTCAACCGAGCCGCCAACTGCGATGCACTTCCCTTTTAGTGAAGGGTCAAGCATACACTCCACAGTGGCATAGAAATTATTCATGTCGCTATGGATAATAACTCTGTCGTTTGGTTTTTTCAGCTTTTTTCAACTCCTCTCTTGACACAACAACTTTCGTGTGCTAAAATAAATATACGAAAGTTATTTCGTGTTTATATTTGCATTGTAACATGAATTTATTTTCGTGTCAAGAGAAAAATGCGAAAAATGTTTCGTGTAATTGAATTTATAATGAAAGAGGTTAGTTATATGGCTTTTAATGAGCGTTTAAAAGAAAAAAGACTTGAACACGGACTGAGTCAAGTCGAACTTGGTAAATTAATTGGGGTAAGCGATAGGACTATCCAAAACTATGAGAGCGCTACAAGCACACCGCAGAAACTTGAAGTTGTACAAAAAATAGCGAAGGCACTTCAGACTTCTGTTGATTACTTAATGGATACCGCTGAGGTTTATGTTGTAGAAGCGCACGAAAAGGGCGGAGAGCAGGCATCAAGAGATATTAATGCTCTTGTGTCTGAAGTTAGCGGACTCTTTTCCGGTGGCACTTTAGACGAAACTGCCATTGATGGTGCGATGAGAGCGCTCAATGATGCATATTGGTTAGCCAAAGAAAAGAACAAGGATAAGAAATAGGGTGACACAGCTATACTCGGGAGGTGAAGATTATTAAAAAGACACGCATTGCTGAAATTGCGCAAGATTTAATACAAAGAGCTGGAAGCAGAGATCCATTTCAGATTGCAAGTACTCTTGGGATTGAAGTTAAATTTTGTAATGATTTTGGAAACCTTAAAGGAATGTACTCTGTTATTCAAGGAAATAGGTTCATTTTTATAAATGATGAGCTCGATGAGAGAATGAAGCGAATTGTATGCGCGCATGAGCTCGGACATGATCAGCTCCACAGGCATCTCGCTAATAATAAAGCGCTCCAAGAGTTTATGCTCTATGAAATGCACAGCGTTCCTGAGTATGAGGCTAATATCTTAGCTGCTGAGATTTTGCTCGATACCGAGGAAGTTCTTGAATATATCTATTCTTACAATTATTCTGACAGCCAAATTGCAAATGCAATGAATACGGATATAAACTTGGTTGCACTAAAAGTTGGATATTTACGCGAACAAGGCTATGATTTAAGGGCAATGGAATATAGAAGCGATTTTTTGAAATAGAGAGTATAAGAATATGAGGAAACCCCGACCTATCGCAATGCGTTTGGTCGGGGTTTCGTTTTGTTTTGGTTAAATTATGTGTGTTTATGATTAAGCAAACTTATCCACTACACCTTTCAATTTTACAGCCATGTTGCAATAGGCGAAGTCATTTCATTTAGCATAAACATCACTCCGTTTCCTAATAGTGCAACGAATAGTCGCACTATTTTACATATTTTAAGATTCCTTTAAGAAACATAACAGGGATAAGCAAAATAAACAACAGGGCTTTTAGCATAATTATTTCTCCTTTTTGTCTTGCAATAATTTTGTCTCAGCAATCTTATTAAAAGGCATTTTAATGCTTTTTAGCAAAACCTAACTATAGCTGGGTGGATTTCCATTCCATTTTGCTCCTCTTGACAACAATTTAACATGATACGCAACATAGGTTAATGTTTCTAAAATTAGCAAAATATGCAAATTCATTATATCATGGATACAGTTGAATTTCAATTATAAATTTATTTTATACGATTAGGTTATGTAGCATGTATTACTTTGAAAGCAAGCAACATACAATTCGAAGTATTTCGGCAGAACTGCTTGTATTTATTACTAAAATATGTTAATATAAAAAGTAAAGCAAATAAACTTGGAGGAATATTTGTCATGGGATTATTTGATAAAATTAAGGGGCCGATTTTCATTAAAGAAGGCTCTGGAATGCAAGAAGAAATTGACTACTTAAAAGGGCTACTTGAAAAGTGCCCAGCCGATAAAAAAGCGAAAATTGAGCAAGAAATCCGCAATAGAGAATACGGGATTAAAGGCGAAAACGCTATTGCTTTTGAGCTCAAAAACAGCGGTATGCCCATGATTGTGCTTCAAGACTTATATCTTGAGCATGATGGACTGTCGGCACAAATTGATTTTCTTGTGTTGACGAAAGATAAAAGCTATATTGTTGAGTGTAAAAACATGTATGGGGACATCACAATAACCGATAGAGGTGAATTTTTTAGAAAGATTAACGGCAAGTCTATCAAGGTTTATTCGCCGATAACTCAATGCGAGCGCCATAGACAGTTAATTTTTAATATTCGCATGGCGAAAAAGAATGCGTTGGAAAAAATGTTTTTTGAAAAGAACAAGAATAACAGCTATAGACCCCTCGTTGTTATGGCTAATCCAAGCGGTAAAATCAATGTTAAGTACGCACCACAAGATATGAAGAAGATGATTTTAAGTGCAGATTTACTTGTGCGTCATATTAAGGAAAATCATAATACAAAAGATGAAATATTAGAAAAACACATGGTTGATTTGGGTGATTTTTTCCTTGGCATACATAAAGAAAACCCGAGAAGATATCTTGACAAATATAAGGATATCTTAGATGATATCGTGGACGAGGTTGAAGAAGTTGAGACAGAAGTGGAAACTAAAACGGAAGACTTGACAAATGATACTGTTGTGATTGAAAAAGAAGACATCATTGAAAAAGTGGAGAATATCGAAAAAGATGAAACTGATACAACTAAGATGATTTGCAAAAGATGCGGTGCCACTATGGTGCTTCGTACAGCTACAAAGGGCGAGAACAAAGGCAATCAATTTTATGGGTGTAGCTCGTACCCTAAGTGTAGAAATATTATAAATTTGTGATACATGGAAGCTCGACAAGAAAATCCCCGCGAAGTTCCTTAAAAAAACGAACAAGCTTGTTGTTGGATAGGAT
This sequence comes from uncultured Oscillospiraceae bacterium, assembly GCA_964370145.1. Lineage (GTDB taxonomy): Bacteria > Bacillota > Clostridia > Oscillospirales > Feifaniaceae > CAYJIE01. Next base: position 3,157 of record CAYJIE010000084.1, on the reverse strand, counting down.
GTAAGGCTGAAAGGGATTATGATTTATGGATAAAATGAAATACCTCGTGGTCTTGAAGGGCGAGCCGCACGATGATGTTGTCTCGTATAAATATGACAAAACGATTCAGAAGTACAACATTGTGTTTAATACGGGGAAAGATTACAATTATGCATACAGTAGTTTTGAGTTAATTAAAGACCCTAAATCCCTTGACGTAGACTTGTACAGGTTTACGAATAGTCAAGGAAAAACATTTAATAATGTTGAAAAAGTTCTGCTCTTTTCAGGGAACAGTGGCAAGTACTATAGGATATTTTTTAGTGATAAATCAAGCAACATCTATAAACAGGCTGACTTGGTTTTAACTGAGAACATATTAAAAAACAAGCAAAACACAACATATCTTGACTACTATAAATCGATAGCAAATAAAGTTGGGATAAAGCTGGACGACGGTAGGAATATATTAGAAGGTCAGTTTGAAAAAATGAGTTTTGTGCCAATTGATAGTGTTCTTGCCAGTTTTTTGACGAAAAAAATAGGCAAAAAACATACTGTGATTAAAAAGCCGATTATATTTCCGTTTGGCTCAAATTTAAGCCAAATAAATGCGGTCAATAATGCGATGAATAACAAAATCAGTATAATTGAAGGGCCACCAGGAACAGGAAAGACCCAGACTATACTGAATATACTTGCAAATATAGTTGTTAGTGGAAAAACGGTTGCCGTGGTATCGAATAATAACTCTGCGACGAGCAATGTGCTTGAAAAGTTGCAAAAGCACGGCTTTGGCTATATCTCAGCACAGCTTGGTAGTGCTGAGAATAAGGCGACTTTTATTGAACATAAGCAAACTCCATATCCAAACTTCAATAGCGATTTTATTCCGTTACAACAATTAACACAAATACAAGATGAAGTTGCCTCATTGGAAGAAAAGTTAATTAAAATGTACAGCAGTCAAAACGAAGTGGCTGTATTAAAACAGGAACTGTCTGCAATGACTACTGAAAAACAGTATTTTGACGAGTATTTTTCAACTACATACGACGATTCTAAGTTCTTTAGAAACGAAAATAAGTTGAAGTCAAAAGATTTATTGCAACTGTGGATTAAGCTCCAAGAAGTTTTAGAAAAAGGCAAAAAAATTAGATTTTTTTTCAAAGTAAAATCACTATTGTTATACGGGATAAATGATACGAAGATTTTTGACAAAAAACCGGAAGAGACGATTGCAATATTAAAAAAGCAATTCTATGAAGTTAGAATAAGAGAAATTGAAAACGATATCCAAAATCGCAATATTGAACTTGAGAACTTTTCATTCAAGGAAAGCACAAAGGAGTTTACAGAAAAATCTTTAGCTATATTTAAGTATACGTTGGCTAAAAAATATAACAGCTTTGGCGAGCGAGAACATTTTGACGAAGATGTATTCTGGAAATCACCTTATGAATTTTTAATTGAATATCCGATAGTATTAAGCACTACACACTCCCTTCGAGGAAGTTTGAAAGATGCAATTTATGACTATGTTATTGTTGATGAGGCATCGCAAGTTGATTTAGCAACTGGCGTTCTTGCTATGTCTGTGGCAAAGAATATGGTGGTAGTAGGTGACTTAAAGCAACTGCCAAATGTTATAAATGATAAAGACAAAAGCATAATCACACAGCTGTCCGATCAATCGGACATACCTGTTAGTTACAGATATGAGGAGCAGAGTTTGCTATCATCGGTCTGCGAAATTTTCGACTATGCACCCAAAACATTGCTTAAAGAACACTATCGCTGTCACCCTAAAATTATTAACTTCTGCAACCAGAAGTTTTACAACAACGAGCTTGTAATCATGACTGAAGATAACAATGAGGAAGATGTGTTGCAAGCTATCGTAACGGTAAAGGGCAATCATGCGAGAGGTAGATTTAATCAACGGCAAGTCGATGAGATTAAGGACAATATTTTGCCGCAGTTAAATTCATCTGATGTTGGAATAATCACCCCGTATAAAGATCAAGTAGAAGCAATTGACAAGGAGCTTACGGAGGCGCTTGATATTTCGACCGTGCACAAATACCAAGGGCGAGAGAAAGATGATATTATCATCTCCACAGTTGATAATGAAATTGGCGAATTTGCGGATAATCCAAACATGTTAAATGTTGCAGTTTCACGCGCGAAGAAAAGACTTAGATTAGTCGTGTCGGACAATGAGAAAAACGAAAATACCAATATTGGAGACCTCATTAAATACATACGATATAATAGTTTTGAAGTGAAGCAAGGTGAAGTTTTCTCAGTCTTTGATATGCTGTATAAGTCTTATGAGGCTGAGCGAAAAAAGTATTTATCTAATAATAAGAAGGTCTCGGAGTATGACTCGGAGAATTTAATGTATGCTGTTATTACGGAGGTGCTTTCGGAAGTAGGTTTTTCGAATCTCGATGTTGTTACACATCAACTATTAAATTCGATTATTCGAAATCCTCACAAACTTTCGGATAAAGAGACTGCGTATGCGATGAATAGTCTAACGCATGTGGACTTTTTAATTTATAATGCGATTGACAAGTCGATTATCTTGGCGGTTGAAGTTGACGGACATGCTTTCCATAAGCAAGGAAGCGAGCAAAAAGAAAGGGACGAATTAAAGGATATTATATTGCAGAAATATGATGTGCCACTAATAAGATTTAGTTCGACTGGTAGTAATGAGAAGGAGCGGTTAAGGGAAAAACTGTGTGAGGTTTTGGGGTGAAGTAGAGGGTTGAATATTTATTATTGAGTAGTTGGTGAGCAGAGTGGTAATTCAACGGTTAGAAATATTTTAATAGTTGAAAATA
>CAYJIE010000084.1:0-316 GCA_964370145.1 uncultured Oscillospiraceae bacterium | reverse complement strand
AATAAAAGAATCAACAAAAAGGAAGATGGGGAAGTATGTTAAAACAAACCTCCTATAAGCTGTGTAAATACAACGCTAAATAAAAGTCTTTAATTGCATAGGTCGAAGTCTAAAAAGGACGCATAATAAAATTGTTTGTGATTAATAAAGCTAAAAAACTTAGCGTCTTATGGTATAATATGTAATATGCTTGGGGTTACGGAGGTAGTTATATGTTAGAGAAATTTTCAACTTGGATGACCAAAAACACACAACTTTCTGATAGCTCTATATACAAATATAAACGTGCTGTAGGCACTATTTCTAATGATATGAA
>CAYJIE010000083.1:0-10605 GCA_964370145.1 uncultured Oscillospiraceae bacterium | reverse complement strand
GTGATTTCACGGAGATTATAATACCACCTAAAATGAAATTATTTTAAGCAAAAGAGTTGTGATTTTTCACAGCTCTTTGTTTTGTAGAACATTGAAAAGCGACAAAAAAATGAAAAGGTAAAGCAAATTTAAGTTGCTTTTATTGATTATTTATGTTATACTCAATAGCATTACATATTAATTTATTTAGTTAAATAAATCACAAAAAGGGGAAATTATGAGTAGAGATTTTTCATTTGAAACAAATTGCGTTCATGGAGCATATAAGGCACAGAGCGGTCAACCTCAAGTTCTGCCTATTGTTCAAAACACCACTTACAGATATTATGACTGCGAGACAGTGGCGAAGCTGTTTGACCTTGAAAGCGCGGACTTTATGTACACAAGGCTTGGGAGCCCGACAGTAAACGCTCTTGAAGAAAAAATGGCTTTACTTGAAGGTGGCACCGCGGCAATTGCCACTGCATCGGGTATGGCGGCGACTTTCATCACATTTGCCAATATTTGCAATGCAGGTGACCATATAATTGCGCTGTCTAATATATATGGTGGCTCACATAATCTGTTGAAAGTGTCACTTAAGCGCTTTGGAATTGAGGCGACAATTATTGACCAAGATGCACCGATTGAGGAGATATTAAAAGCGGCAAAACCCACGACAAAGGCGCTTTTTGGGGAGACTTTGGGAAATCCTGCGCTCTCAATTTTGGATTTTGAAAAGTTTTCAAAAATTGCTAAACAGCTTGGCGTACCGTTTATTGTTGACAACACATTGGCAACACCGGCACTTTGCAGACCACTTCTGCATGGTGCGGATATCGTTATCCACTCCACAACAAAATTTGCAGACGGACATGCAAGCTGTATGGGTGGAGTTGTCATTGAGGGCGGCAAATTTGATTGGGCGGCTTCGGATAAATTTCCCAATATGGTTGAGCCTGACGCCAGCTACCACGGTGTATCGTTCTATAAAGATTTTGGAAGTAGTGCTTTTTGCGTGAGACTGCGGGCTGTAATGCTTAGAGATTTTGGTTGCACAATGGCGCCAATGAACGCATATCTAACACATCAAGGGTTACAGACTTTGCATTTGAGGATGGAAAGACATAGCGAAAATTGCATGGCTTTAGCGGAATTTTTACAATCACACCCAATGGTGAGTTGGGTTAACTATCCAAAATTAAAAGGCAGTAAATATTATAATGAGGCAGAAAAATATATGCCAAAGGGCGGCGGCGGAGTGCTGTGTTTTGGTGTTAAAGGCGGCAGAGCTGCTGGCGAGAAATTCCTTGAAGGGCTTGAACTCTCAAGCATTGTCGTTCATGTCGGAGATATCAGAACTTCAGTGCTCCACCCTGCGAGCACAACACATAGGCAACTCAGCGACGCAGAGCAAATTGCGTCTGGCACTAGCCCTGATATGATAAGGGTGTCGATTGGACTTGAATCAATCGAGGATATAAAGGCAGATTTCCAAGCAGCTTTTGACAGCTTGAAGTAATATTTGCGATGAAAGGACTATTTTTGATATGCCCATTATAATACCAAATCAGCTACCAGCAACCGAGGCACTACAAAATGAGAATATATTTGTAATGAACAAAGGGCGTGCTGTAACTCAAGATATTCGACCCCTACAAATTTTGATAGTAAATCTCATGCCAACGAAAATAGCGACTGAAACACAGCTAGCTAGAGTGCTTGCGAATTCACCGCTACAAGTGGAACTTACGCTCGTGGCAACTGATTCACATCAGCCAAAAAATACTTCACAAGAGCATATGGAGACATTTTACAGAACAATAGACCAAGTGAAGGACAAATATTTTGATGGAATGATTATTACAGGCGCACCTGTGGAGACCCTATCATTTGAAGATGTGGACTATTGGAAAGAGCTCTGTGAAATATTTGAGTTTTCTAAGACAAATGTGTACAGTAGTATGTATATCTGCTGGGGGGCGCAGGCGGCGCTTCACTATCATTTTGGAATTGACAAAGAGGAGACCCTAAGCAAGGTGTTTGGAGTGTTTGAGCATGAAGTGGTGAGGGTAAAAAACCCACTGATGAGAGGCTTTGATGAAGTTTTCTATGCACCTCACTCAAGGCATACGAGGGTCAGATTGGACGACATAGAAAAGCATCCTGAAATTAGAGTATTAGCGCAGTCTAAAGAGGTTGGGCCGCATATTCTTGCAACGGAGAACGGAAGACAGATTTTCATTCTAGGTCATCAGGAATATGACAAGGAGACGCTTGCCAATGAGTACTTTAGAGATGTCGATAAAGGGCTCTCCATTGATGTTCCAAAGAATTATTTTAGGGACGATGACCCCAAAAAAGAAATATTATTCAGATGGCGTAGTCATGCAAGCTTATTATTTTCAAATTGGCTCAATTACTATGTTTACCAAACAACGCCATATGATTTATCAGAGCTCTCACTAAAAAACTAAACTAAGAGTTAGAATAAACTGCGATTGCCGACTTTGGCAATCGCAGTTTTTTTTATTTATGGGTCTTGACAAGATTGATAATATATGTTAACATGTTAACAGACAATTAAAAAGCGAGGGAGCTGAGTTGTTTCGGCTGAGAGTAGGTGTCTTTCACCTTGACCTGACCTGAACCGGATAATGCCGGCGTAGGAATGCGAATAATATTGCTTTCAGGTACTCGCTTAGGCGAGTATTTTTTATTTGTCAAATTTTTTCAAATTATTATTCAAAAAGGAGGAAAGAAAATGACAGCGAATATTGCAATTCAAATTCTACCGAACACAATTGATGAGGATGAGGTGGTAAGAATTGTTGACGAAGTAATTGATTACATCAAGTCAACAGGGCTTACTTATTATGTGGGACCTTGTGAAACTGCAATTGAGGGCGATGACTTCAATTTGCTCATGCAAGTTGCGACAAAATGCCATGAAATCGCGATTAAAGCAGGCACAAATGCGGTTTCAGCTTATATCAAAACTACATATAAGCCAAGTGGCTCAAGTCTTACAATTGACAAAAAAGTTACGAAACACCACGCATAGTAATACATAATAATTGCGTATAGTTTATTAAAGTCGCCCAAAAGGAGAAATATGGAAGCGAAAACGGAAAAAAGCAGAGCAAGGAAGGCAAAATTTGAGATAGCGCCATTCGTATTGATAGGGGCTCTACTCGTCTTTTGGCAGGCAATGTCAAGCCTTGGAATTGTTCCATCGTATATGCTACCTTCGCCAATTGATGTTGTGCGTGCTTTTTTTGAGGATTTCTCATTGCTGATGGCACATTCAAGGGTGACGCTCACAGAGGCGTTTATCGGACTGTTCACATCGGTGATTCTCTCAATTGTCGTGGCATACACAATGGACAGATTTGAGCTTATACAGCGCTCAGTATACCCACTCCTTATCATCACGCAAACAGTGCCGACAGTGGCAATTGCACCATTGCTTGTGCTCTGGTTTGGATATGGGATGTTGCCAAAAATAATTTTAATTGTGGTGACTTGTTTTTTCCCAATTACAATTGGGCTATTAAACGGATTTGCTTCTGCTGACAGAGATGTTATAAATTTGCTTAAATCAATGGGAGCGTCTAAAAATCAAATTTACAGACATGTGAAATTTCCGTCCTCATTGGGACATTTTTTCGCAGGACTTAGAATTTCATCAACATATGCGATAATCGGCGCTGTGATCTCGGAATGGCTTGGTGGCTATGACGGGCTTGGGGTCTATATGACGCGGGTAAAAAAATCCTATAACTTTGATAAGATGTTTGCGGTGATTTTTCTCGTGTCAGCTATATCGCTTTTGCTGATGAAAACAGTGGATATACTACATAAAAAATCCATGCCATGGATAGAAAGAGGAGATGACAAATGAAAAAAATAATTACACTGTCGCTACTTGCGGCAATGACAATAGGACTTGCAGCATGCACAAATACAGATACAGGAAGTACAGATGGGGCAGAGGGTTTAACTGAAATTACAATGGTGCTTGATTGGGCTCCGAACACAAATCACACAGGTCTATATGTTGCGGATTCTTTAGGCTACTACGAAGAAGTGGGGCTTGATGTTTCAATCATTCAGCCACCTGAAGACGGCGCAGAGGTGCTTGTCGCATCGAATAACGCACAATTTGGTGTCAGCTTCCAAGATAGCCTTGCTCCGGCAATTATAAGTGACGAGCCGCTACCTGTGACAACAGTGGCGACAATTATTCAACACAACACTTCAGGAATTCTATCTCTCAAGGGAAATGGAATTGACACACCAAAGGGCATGGAAGGCAAGACATACGCAACTTGGGATCTCCCCGTTGAAAAGGCGATGATTAAAGATATCGTCACAAATGACGGTGGCGACTATGACAAAATCAATATGGTGCCTAGCATGGTGACCGATGTAATAACAGCTTTGCAAACAGATGTAGACGCTGTGTGGGTATTCTACGCTTGGGACGGTATTGCAACGCAGGTCAAAGGAGTTGAAACCGATTACTTAGATTTTGGAAAAATTCAGAGTGAATTTGATTACTACACACCGATTATCATTGCATCAAACGCATATCTTGAGTCAAATCCCGAAGAGGCGAAAGCATTTTTGAGTGCAACTGCAAAGGGTTATGAATATGCGATTGAGAATCCAACAGAGGCAGCGGAAATTCTCTTAAGCGCGGCTCCTGAGCTTGATCGTGACATCGTAATTGCAAGTCAGGAGTATCTTGCTGGACAATACAAAGCGGAAGTTGAGCAATGGGGATATATTGATGTCGCTCGTTGGGATGCATTCTATAATTGGCTTGCTGACAATAATCTAATCGAAGGCGAAGTGACTTCAGGAATGGGATTTACTAATGATTTCTTGTCATAATAAGATCTTAGAAATTAAAAATATCAGCAAGAGCTTTGACGATAAAAAAGTTCTTGCTGATATCAATATTCATCTGAACAAGGGCGAGATTATCTCACTGCTCGGCACATCGGGAGTGGGAAAGACGACCTTGTTCAATATTGTCGCAGGGCTACTCTCGCCTGATTTTGGCGATGTTCTCCTTGAAGGGGAGAGTATCGTTAACCAAAGCGGCAAACTTAGCTATATGCTGCAAAAACATCTTCTAATGCCATATAAAACAGTGCTTGACAATATCGCGCTACCGCTCATTATCAAGGGTGTGTCAAAGCAAGAAGCAAGGGCGATTGCGAATGAGAATTTTGCAACTTTCGGGCTTGATGGCTATCAAGACAAGTATCCGCATGAGATGTCGGGCGGTATGTGCCAAAGGGCGGCGCTTCTTAGAACATATCTTTTCTCTGATAATGTAGCATTGCTTGACGAGCCATTTAGCGCACTTGACACAATCACAAAGGGAAATCTTCAAACTTGGTATCTGGAAATTATGGAGAAAATCAAACTTTCAACTATTTTTATCACCCATGACATTGATGAAGCGATTTATCTTTCGGACAGGGTTTACATACTTGCCGGAAGTCCTGCAAGAATTGTTGAAGAAATCATCGTTGAAGAAAAGAAACCAAGAACACAGGAGTTTTTGCTTACAAGTGGATTTTTGTCATATAAACGCCGCGTGAAGGAGGCAATTGACAAGAATTACACAATATAGTATTGTTTATTGTATTGACTTACCATGTATAATATGATAGAATTTAACTAAAATAATAATATAAATTTAGTTAGGGGAAATTGTTTTGCTAAACATTGTGTTAATCTCGTTCATTTTAGCAGAGTCATTAAATGTGTTAGTGCTTTATTTTAAGCCTGATACGTTTATTGGAAACGGCGTAGGCGTTTTTAATTTTTGGAACAAGTCGAAAGAAGATGAAGAAGCTCATCTTTTCGCAAGATATATGACAAATTGGGTGGCTGGAGTTAAACTTATTTTCATTGCACTATTACTTGTTATAGTTGTGTATGGAAGTGATTTGCTAAAAATATTGAGCCTTGCAGTCACAACAATTTCAATATCAACTTTTTATATAAGATTATATCCGATTATGAAAAGACTTGATGTCATGGGAAAAATCACACCAAAGGGATATTCCAAGGCATTGCTTTTCATGATTACTGTTATAATGGCAGTGATGATTGGGGCAGTAACTTTTTATACGACATAGTAAAAGCTCTGCGACTGATTTAGTTGCAGAGCTTTAAATTGCAAAAATTTAACAAGCTGTAATGTCTCGGAGGAAAAGGGAGTGGTGACGCATATAGTCATCCGCCTCAGCTTTTTTGTATCAAGAGTGTTTTTGAGCGTTTAAGCTCTAACTATAAAGGGCGATGTAACTGCAAAAAATGTGCAGATACATCGCCTATGCTTATTTTACATTAAAATAGTCTTCCATGCTTATAAATTTGCCCTTGTGAGTGAATCGAACAGTCCCACGTCCTTCTTTTTTAACAGTATACATCGCAGTATCTGCAAGATGGAAAATTTCTTTTGAGTTGCTGGCATCTTTTGGATAGTGTGCAACACCGATGCTACATCCGCAACCCATGTCTGTGCCCTTGTAATTATATCTTTTCTTAAAGATTGCGAACAGTTTGTCAATGAGAGATTTGACAACTTCACTTGAATCACTGTCCTTAAGCAATACGACAAACTCATCGCCACCCTGCCTGTATGCCTTTATCTCATCAGTGCATATTTTTTTAAGATCGTTGGCTATACCTTTCAAGAGTACATCACCCGCCTGATGACCAAGGGTGTCATTAACCTTCTTAAAGTCATCTAAATCACAGAACAACACATACCATTTATCGCCAAATTTTGACTTATCTTTAATGAACATTTGAATATCATCATGTAAACTTCGCCTGTTTGCAAGTCCGGTTAAGTGGTCGAATTGGGCGAGTTTTTCAATGAGGAACTGGTTTCTCTTATTCTCTGTAATATCAACACTTGCTACAAGATGCGCAATTCTGCCATCCGTCCAAGTAAAGGAGGAACTAAGTACCCTAAACCAAGATTTATCAAAGGGACGCTCATAGTCCCATGTATATGTCTTGTTTGGTTGTCCATTCTCATCGAGCAAATGTTGTTGAGGACAGAAGTCGCAAGGGCCGGTTTTGTCAGTAAAAATTGAGCCCCAACATTTCTTACCAATCATATTTTCAATTCCACCATATGGCGCTGCCATCGATTTGTTTACATATAAAATATCATGGGTGTAGAAATCGTTTACATAAATGTCAATCCCGATATGGTCAAGTACATTGCTAAGTGCCGCTTCGGTGTTTGCAATACCCTTTTGGAACATCTCCAATTTAATCCCATTAGCTAGCAATGTGAGCAGCGCACAGGATTTATTAATATCCGCCTTAGCATATCTAGCAGAACTCCTTCTATCAGCAATTCCGACAAAACCTGCAAGTTCGTAATGTTGATTTAAGATTGGGATGAAAATGAGCGTGTTAACATTGAGAAGCTCGGTTAAGTGCTTCTCAAGTGGTCCCTTTTCTGTTTCGCTTGAGCAAATAATAACTTTTTGCGAGCAAAGTTCACTTAAGAGCTCAAGTCCAAGTATCTCTTTCATATTAAAAGTATCAGCAAAAGGATTAGAACTGATTACTTCATAATATTCTTTTTTAGAAAAAATACCTGAATGATCTGATTCATAAATAAATGCATGAGACATGTCAAAGAAACGACATATATCCTCTAAAAAGCTATATCTCGATAGCTTTTCTTCATTCAATATGCTCAGTTTTTCAATCATATCTTGTAAAAAGTTCTCAGTAATGCTCATGTTTACCCCACTAGGTTTTTGATAATAATTTTCGTTAGTGATATTATAATACGTTTTTGTGACAATTGCAAGCATTTTTATATTAATAAATGTAAATTGTCAAATTTTTACGTATTTTTTTTATTTTGGAATAGTCAATTTATATGAAAATATACTATTATATATTAGAATTAAAAAAGTATAAGTCAATAAATATGGAGGTTTGCTATGGGAATGCCGCATGTGCCAGAGAGAGATTGCTTGCCCAGCATGGAAGAGGTGGTTATTCAAATTTTAGAGTCTGTTGCAATTGAGGAGCTTGCAATGGCGCATATATTAAATGCTGAAGGGGAGAGAATGCAAGCGATAGTTGCTCAAATGAATAAAAAATCAGTGTGTTATGGTTGCATATCGAGCGCATTTAATGAAACGAAAGTAACAATCAATAGCTTAATTATGAAAGAATGGGTCATGCTTAATAAAATTTACGCCACATTTGATATTTACAGCAAAATTGAGGGTAAATCAAATGATTGCACATGTCGTGGGCAACAAAAAGATTGTTCAAGCTGTAAATGCAGTGACAAGAGAGAGGAGAGTGATGATGACAGAAGAGACGGGAATTGTGAAGAGAGGGGAAGATGTGACTGTCGTAGATATAGAGAGTGTCGAAGCTAGCCATTGATATTGGCTATCGGCGTGAAAGACTTAATATTTGCAAAAAAAAACCACTGCAAAAGCAGTGGTTTTTTGAAATTATTTTTTGTAAATTTCTCTTGGTGTGTATGTTGTGTGGAGATATTCGTGAGCTTTGTGTTTTCCTGGGCCCTCGAAGAATTCTTCATATAGCTTTGTGATAGCTGGGTTTTCATGGCTCTTACGAAGAGTCATGTTTTTATCACTATCATAAAGTCCTGCCGCACGCTCAACGCGAACATCATTGAAGTTTGTGTATGAAGAGAATTTAATCGGTTGACCACCACCGTTTACACAGCCGCCTGGGCAAGCCATGATCTCGATGAAGTGATAGTTTTTCCTACCGGCTTTAACATCTTCGAGCACTTTGCGAGCATTTGCAAGTCCACTTGTTACGCAGACATTAACATCCAAATCGCCAACTTTATATGTTGCCTCTTTGATTGGTGACGCTACGCCACGAACTTCCATGAAGTCAAGTTTCTCAAGTGGCTTTCCTTCAACAACTTCAGCGACTGTACGAAGCGCAGCTTCCATAACGCCGCCTGTTGCTCCGAAGATATGACCAGCACCGGAAGCAATTCCGAATGGATCGTCAAATTCTTCCTCAGGAAGGCTTGCAAAGTCAATACCAAGACGCTCAAGCATTCTTGCAAGCTCACGGCTTGTAAGAACGATGTCAATTGAACGATGTCCGTTTGTTGTCATCTCAGGTCTAGCCGCCTCATATTTTTTAGCAGTACAAGGCATGATTGCAACAGTTACGATATCTTTCGCATCGATTTTGCTAAGCTCTGCATATGCACTCTTTGTGTAAGCGCCGTACATACCTTGAGGTGAGCGGCAACTTGAAACATGTGCAAGCATTTCTGGGTAGTAATGCTCAATATATTTTACCCAACCAGGTGAGCAAGATGTGATGAGTGGTAGTTTTCCGCCCTCTTTAATACGAGTTAGAAGCTCTGTGCCTTCTTCCATGATTGTAAGGTCAGCAGCAGTATCAACATCGAATACTTTGTCAAATCCGCAGTGTCTAAGCGCAGCTGCAAGTTTGCCTTCGACATTTGTACCGACAGGAGCGCCGTAGAACTCACCCATATGCACACGAACTGAAGGAGCGGGAGCAACCACAACATGTTTTGTTGGGTCGTGGATTGCTGCAAGAACTTCGTCAACTTGGTCTTTCTCGTGAAGCGCACCAACAGGGCAGTTAACGATACATTGACCGCAGTTTACACATGCCGCATCGGCAAGAGGTGTCTCGAAAGCACATGCGATATGTGTGTTAAATCCACGCTCTACTGTACCAATTACAGCAACATCTTGATTTTGCTGACATACAGATACGCAACGACGGCAAAGGATACATTTTGAGTTATCTCTCATGATAACATTTGTTGAGGTCTCTTTTTCCATTGTTTGAAGCTCTTTAAGGTCGCCAAAACGAACTTCCTCAACGCCATATGCATGAGCGAGAGTTTGGAGTTCACAGTTTAGATTTCTAATACATGTTGTACACTCTCTGTTGTGGTTTGACAGAATAAGCTCAAGTGTCATTTTGCGTGCATTAAGCACTTTATCTGAAATTGTTGAAATTTCCATTCCAGGTGATACAGGATGCACACAAGCTGCAACCATTGATCTTGCGCCTTTAACCTCAACCACGCAAATACGGCATGAGCCGATTGCATTGATTTCCTTCATATAACAAAGAGTTGGAATGACAATACCGCAAGCTTTTGCAGCTTCCAAAATAGTCAAGCCATTTTCAACTTGATACTCTTTGCCATTAAATTTTATACTTATTTTTTCCATTATTAATCTATCCTCCCTATCCTATTGTAACTGCATGGAAGCGGCATTTTTCAATACAAACTCCGCACTTAATGCATTTTGAAACATCAATGGTGTAAGGCTGTTTAACTTGGCCTTCAATTGCGTTGACAGGGCAGTTCTTAGCACATAGGCTACAACCGACACATTTCGCAGCATCAATTCCGTATTCAAGAAGTTCCTTACAAACACCGGCAGAGCATTTTTTGTCTTGAACATGCTCGATATACTCGTTCCTAAAGTAGCGCAATGTTGAAAGCACTGGGTTTGGAGCAGTTTGACCAAGTCCGCAAAGTGAATTATCTTTTACATGGTAGCAAAGTTG
>CAYJIE010000082.1:7489-10617 GCA_964370145.1 uncultured Oscillospiraceae bacterium | reverse complement strand
TCAACTTCTTACTAACGTAGGCATTAAGGATGATACATCTGTCGTGCCTGCACAGGACTTATTAATCAACATGACAAAGGGCACTGAAGTGTCTGATGGCAAAGAGCTTAGTTTGCAAAACACATATCTGGTTGCGAGAGCGGACGGACGTGGTGTGCAAGCAGAAACTGACAGTTGGCTCATGGTTCGTGGCAGCTATGTCATTGAAGCACCGATTGAATAGGCGGTGGCTATGAGGAAGAACATAATTGCAATTATTGCGACATTTTTCATATTGGCGCTAAGCTCAAATGCATATGCGTATTCAAACCCACTGCCAAATAATATTTTGCAAGTGGGTATACGTCATGCGGGTTTTGGAATGACTGAATCGTTTAATATGCTGTCAGATCACGGATTTGAGATTGGCATCTATGACATAAACAATAATTTTATTGTGGAATATGTTTTTGATTCGCATTATATAACTGCCGCAAGAGATCTATCATACAGAATTAGTGGCAGCACGGTAAACTACACCACGGACAGTGCAAATGTAAAGCCATATCATCTGCAAGTTGACACGACTTTTGCGAATTTTGCGCAGGCGGATTCTTTCATTGACACAGTCAGAGCCAGCGGCTATAATGGGACGATTTTTCCAGCACGCATAGGTGATAACTATGTGGTGCGAATAGATGACTTTTCGAGCCTTGAAAATGCACAGGCGAAAGCTGCGGAGTATATGGGTTATACGGGTGGGATTTCACTCACAGCAGTGGGGCTTGAATGGCGGACAGTTACTTTCATTGACATGAATACAAATGAAATTTTACTTGAATATGATCCACAGGGTCAATTCCCAGCCATAAGACCGCTTACGAATTCGATTACAATGATGCTCCAGTCGAAAGACAGGCTGTCGGGGGTAGTTGATGACCGTCCACCCGGAACTGGATATCCAACGACGGCTACACCGGATAAAGAAGAGCCGACACCGATAGTGCCCAGCGTGCCCGACCAAGAGGAAGTGGACACAACTCCTGAGTCGCCAACGGACACAACACCGCAAATTCCCGATTCTACTGTTATGGGTGACGGCAGTTATGATGTGCCAAACTTAACACTCACTAAAAACGGAAGCTATTATTATAGCGGTGGCTTTGAGTTTAGGCGAGTGGGAGATACACAGCTTGAAGTCGTGAATATGGTTGACCTTGAGGACTATCTCCTTGGCGTTGTGCCATTTGAGATGTCAAATTCATGGCCTGTTGAGGCGCTTAAAGCACAAACTTTGACCGCACGTACATATGCGTTGACTAATTTGTCACGCCATGCGGGAGAGAACTTTCACATCTGTAACACGGTTCACTGCCAAGCGTATTATGGGAACTCTAGAGTAAACGACGCTGTCATCGAAGCGGTTTACAGCACGGCAGGACAGATTGTTACATATGACAACAAACCAATAGCGACATATTACTATTCGTCGTCAGGTGGCTACACCGAGACGAATGCCAATGCATGGGGCGGCTCTCCGCTGCCATATTATGCGGCGGTGCCCGATTTATTCGAGCCACAGGACAAGATAACGCATTTTTCTAACTATTACACACTTGACGACTTGACAGAGGTCGTAAGAGACCTTGGTCAAGGGCATATCGGCAATGTGATTGATGTGTATGTATCAGAGTATACCGACCCTGCCGAAAATGTGTATTCAGTCACTTTTGTCGGTGACACTGGACAAACCTACACCGTGTCAAGAACCGACAATGTGCGGATTAAGCTATCAGAACTTGTAAAAAGTCCGAATTTTGATATATTTGTCGTGCCACTTCTATTAGTCAACGACTACAAAACGACATTGGATTTACCTGTGTCGGAAATGTTTGCGATGACAGGTGAAGGCACTGTTGCGAGCGTTACGACAAAGGCGAGTGATCTTGCGATTTTGACGGCGGACAACACAGTCACAATTGACACTTCCGACCTTACATATAATTTCAAGGGAAGCGGTTGGGGACACAATGTCGGCATGAGCCAATGGGGCGCATATGGTATGGCGGAAATGGGGCTTAAATACGATCAAATAATAAAATATTACTACGCAGGTGTGGAAATATCACAGCTGTCATGATGAACGGATAAAAATGAAAGTAAGTGATTACAACTATGAGCTCCCTGAGGAGCTCATTGCACATGTACCCCTAAAAGACAGAGATAACTCCAGATTGCTCACCCTCTCAAAAGCAGGTGAAATTTCACATGGGCAATTTACGGATATCATGGAATATATCAATGAGGGCGATGTGCTCGTGCTAAACAATTCAAAAGTGCTCCCTGCAAGGCTGTTTGCCACTCGAGAGGGGGGCACTTCGACCATTGAGGTCGTTTTGCTAAAGCAAAGTGAAAAAGACATATGGCGTGCACTTGTGCGCCCTGGGAAAAAGTGCAAAACAGGCACGGTGCTAAAATTCGGAGACGACTTTTTTGGAAAAGTGCTTGGCACGGTGGAGGAGGGGCTCAGGCTAATTGAAATGTCCTATGAGGGGAATTTCTTTGAAGTTTTAGACCGATATGGAAACATGCCGCTTCCACCATATATAAAAGAGAAACTTGACGACAAAGACCGCTACCAAACAGTATATGCGAAAGAGAATGGCTCGGCGGCGGCGCCGACAGCGGGACTGCATTTCACACATGAACTACTTGATAGAGTTCGCAAAAAAGGCGCAATAATTGAATATGTAACTCTCCATGTGGGCTTGGGCACATTTCGCCCTGTGAAAGTTGATGTCATTGAAGAGCATGAGATGCACAGCGAATATTGCACGGTGTCTAAGGAAACTGCGGACAGCGTGAACGCCGCGAAGGCGAGAGGGAACAAGGTGATTGCCGTTGGGACAACTTCCGTTAGGACACTTGAGAGCATGACGGAGGGGGCGGAGCTTAAAGCAGGCTCCAAAAACACGGATATTTTCATCTACCCCACATATGAATTTAAGATTGTTGACCGAATTATAACGAATTTTCATCTCCCCGAGAGCACTTTACTAATGCTAGTGAGTGCTTATGCTGGCCGTGAAAATATCCTATCGGCATATGATGCGGCGATACGAGAGAAATACCGCTTCTTCTCTTTTGGG
>CAYJIE010000082.1:0-7389 GCA_964370145.1 uncultured Oscillospiraceae bacterium | reverse complement strand
GATGCGATGTTGTTGTACTAATCCAAGCGATTATCTCCCCAATGGGGATGCGATGTTGTTGTACTAATCCAAGCGATTATCTCCCCAATGGGGATGCGATGATACTATACTGATATGAGCTAATAATGCTTTGAGAGGATTAATATGTTTGCTCATTTGCACTTACACACAGAATACAGCCTCCTTGATGGAACCTGTCGAATAGACAGGCTTTTTGAGGCTGTGAAAAATAAAAACCAAAGCGCCGTTGCCATAACCGATCATGGGGTTATGTACGGCGTTATTGATTTTTACAAAGCCGCGAAGAAGCACGGAATAAAGCCGATTATCGGCTGTGAAGTCTATATGGCAGCGCGTAGTCGCCATGATAAGACACATGAAAAAGACGCAAGAAATGCACATCTTGTGCTACTTGCAAAAAATAATATCGGCTATAAAAATCTGATGAAAATTGTGTCAGATTCGCATATAAACGGCTTTTACAATAAGCCAAGAACAGATTTTGAGATGCTCGAGAAGCATAAAGAGGGGATTATTGCGCTTTCCGCATGCCTTGCAGGTGATATTCCAACGCTCATTATGCAGAATAATTTCGAGGGAGCAAAGGAGCTCGCGAGAAAATACAAAAGTATCTTTGGCGAGGACTATTATCTTGAAGTGCAAGACCACGGTATTGCAGAGCAAAAGAGGGTGAATTCATATCTACTTGATATTGCCAATGAGCTTGAAATTGAGATGGTGGCGACGAATGATGTACACTATATCGAAAAAGAGGACGCCGAGTCGCAAAAAGTGCTTATGGCAGTTCAAATGCGTCGTTCCGTGAACGATCCCGAAGGGATGTATTTTGAGACACAGGAGTTTTACTTAAAAGACGAGAGTGAGATGGAAAGCGTGCTTGGGGAGTTCCCAAGGGCGATTGAAAACACGCAAAAAATTGCGGATAAATGCAATGTTGAGTTTGAATTTGGGGAGTACTTTCTGCCTAAATTTGAGACACCTGATGGAAGTAGTCAAGCAGATTATCTTAGAGGGCTTGCAAGAGAGGGACTTTTACGAATTTACAAGGAAAACGAGCAAGCGCAAAAACAGCTTGAATATGAGTTGGATATGATTATAAAAATGGGATTTGCGGACTATTTTCTAATTGTCGCAGATTTCATTGCATATGCCAAGGATAACGATATTCCCGTGGGTCCCGGACGGGGGAGCGGAGCCGGCTCCATCGTCGCATATTGCTTAGGCATCACAGGAATTGACCCCTTGAAATATGAATTGCTGTTTGAGCGTTTTCTAAATCCTGAGCGGATTAGTATGCCCGATTTTGATATTGATTTTTGCTGGGAGAGACGCGGCGAAGTCATTGAATATGTGGCTCGCAAATATGGGCATGACCATGTGGCGCAGATTATAACTTTTGGAACACTTGCCGCAAAAGCAGCTATTCGAGATGTCGGGCGTGCGATGGATTTCCCATACAACGAAGTGGATACGATTGCAAAACTTGTGCCGCTTGAACTTGGGATAAAGCTAGAGCGTGCGATAAAAATTACCCCTCAGTTAAAGCAAATGGAAGAGGGCGACGAGCGAATTTCAAAGCTTCTAAGAATGGCAATGCAGCTTGAAGGAATGCCACGAAATTCCTCCATTCATGCGGCTGGAATTGTCATTACATCAAGCCCTGTATCGGATTATGTGCCGCTGTCACGCTCGGAGGACATGAGTGTCACGCAATTTCCGATGGGCACACTCGAGGAACTCGGACTGTTAAAAATGGACTTTCTCGGACTTAGAACACTCACGCTTATAAAAAAAGCAGAGCAGATGATAAGGCAGAAGGAGCCAAACTTTAAGATGGCGGAATGCGACCTTGATGACCCAGAGGTGTATAAAATGTTGGCGCAGGGAGTTACGGAGGGTGTGTTTCAGCTTGAGAGTGACGGAATGAGAAAAACCCTCATGGGTATGAAACCGCACAATTTCGAGGATATTATAGCGGCGATTTCGCTATATCGTCCGGGGCCAATGGAGCAAATCCCGACCTATATTGAAAATAAACATTTTCCCAGTAAGGTGAAGTATAAGACACCCGAGTTAGAGGAAATTCTCTCTGTCACATATGGCGTCATTGTATATCAAGAGCAAGTTATGGCGATTGTCAGAAAGCTCGCTGGATATTCGCTTGGGCGTGCTGACCTTGTGCGCCGTGCGATGAGCAAGAAAAAGCATGATGTAATGGAAATTGAGCGCAAGAATTTTATATATGGCATTGACAATGAAAATGGCGAAATTGAAGTCATGGGCTGTGTGAGAAATGGAATTGACGCTAAAATTGCCAAGGAGATTTTTGACGAAATCACAAGCTTTGCCAGCTATGCTTTTAACAAAAGCCATGCGGCGGCATATGCTAAAATTGGGCTTGAAACGGCATATCTACGCAAATATTATCCAATGGAATTTATGGCGGCACTGCTGACGACGGTGCTGGACAACACGAACAAAGTGAGTGAGTATATCGGAGTGTGCAAGAAAATCGGAATTTCGGTGCTTGCCCCTGATGTCAATGAGAGCCTTGCGCATTTTACGGTTACAAATGAAGCGATTCGCTTTGGGCTTGTGGCGATAAAAAACATTGGATATGGCGCGATTGAAGCTGTTGTAAAAGAGCGTGAGGAGAATGGAAAGTACAAGTCATATAATGACTTTGTGGAGCGTATCAGCGGAAAAGATGTCAATAAAAAAGCGCTGTTTTCACTGATATGTGCGGGTGCCCTTGATTGTTTTGGGATACATCGCTCGCAGATGGTATATCTGCATGAGGTGCTCCTTGACACATATACGAAGGAGAAGCGCACGACTTTAGACGGTCAGGTGTCAATGTTTGGAGAGGCGGACGATGAAATCGCTGATGAGGTGCTCGCGCTGCCAAATATTGCAGAATATCCGCTTGCAGAAAAACTCGACATGGAAAAAGCGGCGACAGGTTTCTATCTTTCAGGACATCCCCTCTCTGAATATGAAGAGCAAATCAAGTCCGTGCGTGGCGTGGAAATCAGAAAGATTTTACAGGTTGGGGAAGCCGACGCAAGCTATGAGGACGGCGATTTTATCACAATTGCGGCGGTAATCACCGATAAAAAAGTGCGGCTTACAAAAAGGGGCACAAGGCTGTGTATTCTCACTCTCGAAGACCTCACGGGTAGCATTGACAGCATTGTGTTCTCTAAGATATACGATGAGGCGGAAAAACTGCTCACAGTCAATAAGGTTGTCGCTTTGCGTGGGCGAATTTCAGCAAAGGAAGATGAGGATGTGAGCATTGTCCTTGATGCTGTGTGGGATATAAATGAAAAAGAGCCACCTGCATATGCAGGGGCGAGGAAAAAGCCGCCTGCATTATCGCCAAATATGGCGACGCCAAGCATGGCGATAAAAGAAAAGAAAAAGGCAGGCTCGGGGCTTTATATAAAAGTGCCGTCGCATTATGATGAGCTGTATACTAAAGCGGAGGAGCTCGCTAGAAGCAGTCAAGGTGACAGCGATTTATATATAAGATTTCACGACAGCGGTAAAATGCTTATGCATAAACATATAAAAGTGGGCAATTTGAACAAATTAAAGGGCGAGCTTTCTATTCTTTTAGGCGAAGAAAATGTTGCCATTGTCAAATAAAAATAGTATAATAAGTATATGGCGATATTGACGAATTACAATGGAGGAGATTTATGAACAGTAATTTTACAGTCGGAGTGTTAACGAGTGGCGGCGATGCGCCCGGAATGAATCCTGCAATTCGCTCGGTAGTTAGAGGTGTGCTTTCTGAGGGGCATAAGGTAAAAGGTATTTACAGAGGATATCAAGGAATGATCAATAATGAGATTTTCGACATGGAGCTCCGCTCGGTATCTGATATAATTCAACGTGGCGGCACGATGCTGTACACGGCGCGCTCCATGGAGTTCATGACAACAGAGGGACGCGATAAGGCATATGCGAATCTGAAAGCAGCTGAAATTGATGCCCTTGTCGTAATTGGCGGAGATGGCTCGTTCAAGGGAGCACTTGAAATATCAAAATATGGTATACCAGTTGTGGGAATACCAGGGACAATTGACAATGATATTTCTTGCAGTGAATATACAATTGGATTTGACACTGCGATGAATACTGTTGTTGAACTTGTGGATAAACTTCGTGATACGGCGCAATCACATGAGCGATGCACAGTTGTTGAAGTTATGGGTCGTCACTGTGGAAATATTGCGCTGACAGCAGGTGTTGCCACAGGCGCAACTTCAATTCTCGTACCAGAGATTAAATTTGACTATGAGATGGATATATATGAGAGGATTGAGGCGACAAGACGTTCAGGAAAAAAACACTTCATTGTTGTCATTGCCGAGGGTGTATATGGACCTGGTATGCCTGAACAGTCTAGCGAAGCTATTGCTGCTAGAATTCAAAAAGACTTTGGCATTGACACTCGTGCAACAATTCTAGGGCATGTGCAACGTGGCGGTAGCCCGTCGGCGAGAGATAGAATTGTAGCAGGAGAGATGGGCTTCCTTGCATCAAAGCTCATTTGTAATGACAGCGGAAATCGTGTAATACTCATGCGTGACGGTGTTGTATGCGACATGGATATGGAAGAGGCGCTAAGGAGCAAGAAAACATTTGACTTTGAGCTGTATAGAATGGCTTACGATATTAACAGATAGAACAAGGAGGCAATGTGGCAGATTTAGGTGAATTATTTTTTAATAGAAAACTAAAAAAGCTGCTTATGCCCAATTCAAAGAAGGTGAAAACTAAGGCGAAGGCGAAAGCAAGGGCAAGAGCGACTTATCGTCCGCCGAGCAGTTTTTACATTGGTGGAGTCTGTCTTGAGGATAAACTCAAGGCGCATAAGCGTTGGGTGGACTCCGACGGCAGTGAGGGTGAGCGGCTTGAAATTGAAAATGCTGATTTGCACGGATGTGATTTGTCTGAGCAAGTTTTCTTTAGAGCGCGCTTAATTCGCTGTGATATTTCACAGGCGAACCTTAGAAGTGCAAATTTCTGGGGTGCGGATTTGTCATATTCGATTTTTTGGCAATCTGATCTTGAGGGCGCGGTGCTTGTGGGAGCTGATGCTACATATACAGATATGAGTGGTGCAAACCTTCGACATATGTGCTCATGGGGAGCGGATTTCAAGCACTCAAATTGGCGTGGCTGTGATATAAGCGGCGCTGATGTGTCATATTCGGATTTTAATGATGTGGCGGAGCTTGGCTCGGTGAAATATTCAAGGAAAACAACCTTAAACCATGTGAAAGCGACGAGTGACACTTGGGACACGAATTTACCGATGCGAAAACAGTGGGAAACACAGAACTTTTTGCTCACATTTAAGAAAAATCATCCATTTTTATTCTGGCTTTGGAAAATCACCTGTAACTGCGGTGAGAGTATCGGGCGCTGGATTTTGCTAAACTTCACTTTGCTTGTGATATACAGCCTTGTAATCACAGCAAATCCCGGCTGGATTGATCTTGGGTCATATGATTCGGTGTTCTCGCCCTTCTATTACTCATTTGTGACATTTGTCACCTTGGGTTATGGGGACTTCTTGCCAACATGTTGGCAAGGGCAGATACTTGCTATCATCATCTCAGCCTCAGGGTATATGTCTCTTGGTGGACTTATCACGATTTTCTCGAAGAAAATCGTTATCTAGCAATAAAATGACTGTGCCGCATATGGCCAGAAGGGAGCATTTATGATTGACTTGGTACGTTTAATGCGTTCTGGATATCTCTCAAAGCGCAGTGACGTTTTGCGTGTGCAAGAGGGGCAATATTTCTTTCGTGCGAATGACGAGGGGGAGGATATGTATATCATTCTCTCCGGAGAAGTAGACATATTGTTGCCGTCGAAAAACGGAGCGGAAGTGCCATTGGTGACGCTTTCTGAAGGTACAATGTTTGGGGAGATGACCTTCCTTGAGAATCTGCCACGCTCCGCTGCGGCAAAAGCACGCACAGATACATTGGTATTGGTTATTAATAACTCAAACTTTGAGAGGCTCTGTTCAAAACAGCCGATGATTGCAAGATATATCATGGGAGTGCTCTCGTCAAGACTGCGTGCGCAAAACCAAAAAAATATGGGTGAGTAATAAAGGTTTTTAAAAAGAGACTTGTGACAAGTCTAGTTGGTTAAAACTATGCAATAAAAAGGCTACGATTAACGTAGCCTTTTTATATTTATTATTTGTTTTCTTCGCTTTGGGTATCTGTTGCGTCTTCAGCGATTTCCGCATTGTCGCCCTCATCTAAAGCAGGAGCGTCCTCAGCAGGGGCATCGCTCATTTCGCTTGCCTCAACTTCTGCCACCTTCACTTCTTCCACAGCCTCGTCGCTCTCGCCGTCTTTTTTAGCGTCTTTATCTGTGTTTGAGCTCTCATGAGGAACATATTCTCTGCCCTCTTCATTAGCAACGCTCATTTCGATAGAGTCCTCAAGCGTCTCACCGAACAATGCCGCAAATTCGCTCGCACTGACCGTCTCGTTTTTAAGGAGCAGTTCGGAGAGTTCAATAACTTTCTCCCTATGCTCGTTGAGCAGTTCTACCGCACGGTCAAAGCACTCATCGACGATTCGTCTAACTTCCGCATCGATTTTCCCAAGCACATTTTCACTAAATTGTGTGCTTTGTGAGTAATCTCTGCCAAGGAAGACTTCACTGTTTGCAGAGCCATATAAAATCGGGCCGAGCGCATCGCTCATACCGTATTTTGTGACCATCTTGCGTGCAATTCCTGTTGCGCGCTCAATATCATTTGAAGCACCGGTGGAAATGTCATCAAGGAAAATATATTCAGCACAACGTCCGCCAAGTAGTACGGAAATACGCTCAATCATCTCGTTTTTACTGCTGTAATATTTATCCTCAGTCGGCAGATTAATCGTATATCCGCCGGCAGAGCCACGAGGGATAATTGAAATTTGATGCACTGGATTTTGTGTGTCAAGAAACTTTGATACAATCGCATGCCCTGCCTCGTGATATGCAGTGAGCTTTCTCTCAATTTCACTAATGACACGACTGCGTTTTTCAGGCCCTGCGATAACTTTGATAAGAGCCTCTTCAACGTCCTCTTGGCCGATTTTCTTAGAGTTTCTGCGAGCCGCAAGAAGTGCCGCCTCATTAAGGAGATTTTCAAGATCAGCACCTGTAAAACCAGAAGTGGTTTTTGCAATTACCGACAATTTAACATCGTCTTCAAAAGGTTTACCTTTGCCATGAACTTTCAAAATGTTTTCACGTCCCTTGATATCAGGGGAAGAAACCATGATTTGTCTATCAAAACGACCAGGGCGAAGTAGCGCTGGGTCAAGGATGTCA
>CAYJIE010000081.1:7499-10719 GCA_964370145.1 uncultured Oscillospiraceae bacterium | reverse complement strand
AGATGCCCGACTTTGAGGAAAAATATCAAGCATATGGCGACGATGTCAATTTCATTATGCTAGCTGTGACCGATGGCTCTCGTGAGACGGTGGAGACGGCAAAAGAGTTTTACGAGGAGAGTGGGTATACATTCCCCGTATACTTTGATATAGAGCTTGAGGCATCGATTATATATGGTGTGAGCTCAATCCCCTCGACAGTTTTTGTAGATGCTGACGGCGTCATTGAGGGGGCTGCGATGGGCGCAATAGACGGCGAGACAATTGAGGCGGGACTGGATTTAATCTGGGAGAGAATAGAAGAGTAAGTGGAGGGTGTATGTTTGTTAATGAGTTGAAGAAAAAACTTGCACAAAAACAACCTGTAATTGGAACTTTTATTATGAGCAACAGCCCTGATGCAGTCGAAATCTGCGCACTCAGCGGATATGATTTTGTGGTGCTTGACAATGAGCATGGGCCAAGACATCCCCAAGAACTTCAACATATGATTCGTGCGGCGCAGTCGCGTGAAATCACCCCGATTGTAAGGGTGCCAAAATGCGATGTACATTACATTTTACAGACACTTGACATTGGGGCATATGGCGTTCAGGTGCCGCAAATAAACACAGTAAATGAGGCGCAAGCGGTTGTGGATTTTGCGAAATATGCACCGATTGGCAAACGTGGAGTTGCGGCGACAAAAGCTGCAGACTATGGCTTAAGAGATTTTTCAAGCTATCTTGAGCAAGCCAATAGGGAAACTTTGGTGGTGGTGCACTGTGAAGATATTCGATGCATGGAGGCACTCCCCGAAATTTGCCAGATTGATGCGGTTGATGTAATTTTCCTTGGGCCATATGACATGTCGCAATCACTTGGAATTACCGGTCAAGTTACACATCCTCTCGTGGAAGATGTGGCGAAAAATTTGCTTGAAATCACAGCAAAATACAATAAGAGTGCCGGTATATTTGTTGGAGACGGAGAGGCTGCGAAAATGAGAATTGATCAAGGTTTCACATATGTTACGATTAATTGTGATTATATGCATTTGGCAAAGAGCTTAAAAAAGGAAATAAAACTTGCAAAGGGCAGTTGTTGACAGTGGATTTTGGTAATCAAAAGTTTACCGATGAAGTAGGTGAGGTATGTTAGTTTATAATTTAGTGGCGGAATATGTGTCATTACTAATAATTAGTATACTGATTGTTAACTTCTTATGGAATGACGAATACCGTTCAGAGACATACAAAATATTTAGGTACATGTGTTATTTTGCGGGTTTTAGCATTGTGACAACGATTGCAACGACACTAACAACACAGTATCGAGAGCATTTTCCCCTCGCTTTAGTTGAGGGGCTTAAAGTCTTGTATTTTATTCTAACACCAAATGCATCAGCTTTTGTTCTCTTATATGCACTATCCCTTACGCAATTCAATCGAAAATGGATGCAGGGCTCGAAAAAATACTTCTTAGTGGCAATTCCTTATGCCATATATACAGTTGTCATATTAGCGAACTATGCATTCAATAATGTATTTACGATTACAATGGAAGATGGATATGTTAGAGGAAGCATGTACCAAATTACATATTTGATTGCGGCGATATATGTTGTAATTACTCTAGCTGTTTCACTCTCCGCTCTCAAGAGTTCAAAGCGAGAGATGATGATAGCACTTTGCTTGAATATACTGGTATCAAGCGGTATTTCTTCGATGCAACTTTTATTCTCTGAAGTGTTGCTCGCAGGAATCTCAAGTGTTTCCGGCATTTTGGTAATATATTTATTCTTGCACAATGTAAATACGTCAACAGATAGATTAACAGGGCTTAGAAATCGAAGTAGCTTGACTTATAAAATAATAAATTTGGTGGAAGCGAAACAAGAATTTTCAATGTATGTCTTTAGTCTTAGAAATTTCAAGGACATCAATGAGAGGCTTGGGCTGTCGCTTGGTGATATTTTACTGGGCGAAGTTGCAAACAATATGAGGTCGAAATTTGACCATAAATCACTGTTTAGATACAGCGGTGATGAGTTTGCGATTTTGCAAAGCAAGGACGAAGGTGATGTTTCGGGAAAAATCGAGGCTATTGCTGACAGGTTTTTAGAGCCGTTTAATGCATTGGATTTCCATGTAAAAATTGATGTTGTATATGCAAGGGTGGATTTCCCTGAATTTGGCACGAATGTAAAGTCACTTGTCACTGCAATGGACTATTCAATTTCACGCCTTAAAGAGCAAGTCGGAACACAAAATTGCTTCTTTGATGTGTCAATTACAAATGAGATGCACCGCAGAAACAACATAATTGACAGAATAAAGCAGGCGATTGAAAATGACGGCTTTGAAGTGTATTATCAGGCGATTTTTTCGGCGAAAAATTCACGCTTTTCTCAAGCAGAGGCGCTCATTCGAATGAAGTACAATGACAATGACCCGATATATCCCAATGAGTTCATCCCGATTGCGGAAAAAATGGGGCTCATAATTGACATCACATATATAGTTGTGGAGAAGGTTTGCAAAGAGCTTAGACGTCTCATTGATTTATATGGCGATGAGCTTTCGCTTAAATCAGTCTCAGTCAATTTTCCGTATTTGCAATTTCTTGAGCCAGATATGCTTGAGCGGATTACAAAAATTTTGAACTTCTATCATATCCCACCGAGCATGATAAAAATTGAAATCACAGAGAGGACGCTTGTCTCCGACTCGCTTTCAACGAAAAAACTCATGGAGGAGATGCAAGCACTTGGTTTTATCTTTGAGCTTGATGACTTTGGAATTGAATACTCAAATATGAGTTTGTTCCTAACTTTGCCTGTTAATATCATTAAAATTGACAGAAGTTTAGTTGAAGTTATAAATAGTTGCAGTCAAAATCGGCAGTTTTTTGAACATCTTATTCAGGGAATTAAAAAGACAGGGCGCTCTGTGATTGTTGAGGGCGTTGAGGATAAAGAACTGCTTGAATTTCTAATTAACTGCGGATGTGATTATATCCAAGGCTATGTGTTCACGAAACCGCTTGGTGCAACTGCTTTTGAGGAGTTTATAACAATTGATAAAAGTGAAATCATTACAAATATCTGATTTTTTGACAATAATGAAACAAAACCCTCACTAAATAGTGAGGGTTTTAGTTGTATATGGAATTTCCGTATATCATAGCTAACGCAGATAAATCAGCTAACGCAGATAAATCAGCTAACGCAGATAAATCA
>CAYJIE010000081.1:0-7399 GCA_964370145.1 uncultured Oscillospiraceae bacterium | reverse complement strand
AGCTAACGCAGATAAATCAGCTAACGCAGATAAATCAGCTAACGCAGATAAATCAGCTAACGCAGATAAATCATAAGTACCGACATATCGGCTGGGCTGACACCTGAAATCCTTGCCGCTTGTCCAAGTGTCTTTGGTCGGACGGTGGCTAGTTTTTCTTGCGCCTCTATGCGAAGACCTTTAATGCTCACATAATCAATATCCTCTGGGAGAAGTCTTCCTTCCAATTTGTCCGCGCGCCTTTTTTCGTCGTCTTGCTTTTTTATATAGCCTTCATACTTAATTTTAATTTGTGCTTCCTCCCAGATATCACGGGGAAGTGCCTCTCTTGTGCTGTCGAAATCACTAAGCATAAGATAGTCAATTTGTGGGCGTTTTATAAGCTCGCAAATTTTTACAGACTGCGAGAGTGCAGAGGTTCCCTTGCTCTCAAGAAGAGCGTTTAACCGGTCAGTTGGAGCAATTGAAGTCTCCCTAAGTCTCTTAACTTCCAAATTGATTTTTCTTTGCTTCTCTCTGAACTTCTCTAATCTTTCAGGTGAGATTAAACCGACTTGCGCGCCGATTTCCGTAAGGCGCTCATCGGCATTGTCACTGCGAAGGAGCAACCTATATTCACTGCGGCTTGTCATCATTCGATATGGCTCATTCGTGCCCTTTGTAACAAGATCATCAATCAAAGTGCCAATATAACTACTGCTCCGTGGCAAAATCAGCTCATCTCTATCCAGAATTTTCATTGCCGCATTTATGCCTGCGACAAGTCCCTGCGCCGCCGCTTCCTCATATCCGCTTGTGCCATTAAATTGCCCTGCTCCGTAAAGCCCTTTGCACATCTTAAATTCGAGTGTTGAATACAATGATTGTGGGTCACAACATTCATATTCAATAGCATATGCATAGCGCATAACTTCTACTTGCTCAAGACCTGCCATTGTGCGCATCATGGCAATTTGCACATGCTCGGGGAGGGAGCTGGACATGCCTTGAACATACATCTCCTGAGTGCCTTCGCCCATTGGCTCAATAAAAATTTGATGCCTATCTTTTTCGGCAAAACGAACCACCTTATCTTCGATAGACGGGCAATATCGTGGGCCGATGCCGACGATGTCGGCGCTCTCGCCATAAATTGGGGAGAGATGTAAATTCTCTTTTATTATACGATGTGTTTCGCTGTTTGTATATGTCAAATAGCAATTTTGACTGTTCTCGCCGATGCTGTCATGCTCGTATGACAGCGGACTGATGTCCTCATCGCCCTCTTGGAGTTCCATTTTAGAAAAATCAAGACTGTCACGTTTGACACGAGCAGGTGTTCCTGTCTTAAATCGTCTGAGCGGTACACCAATATCTTTTAGTGACTGAGTAAGCTCATTTGCCGCAGGTAGTCCGTCAGGGCCGCTTTCAAAGTTGACATCACCAAGAAAAATTCTTCCCGACAGATATGTCCCTGTCGATATTATCACTTTTTTAGCTTCGTAGACAGCGCCAGTTTTTGTTTCCACACCGCAAACTTCGCCGTCTTTTGTGAGAACTTTTGTAACTTCGTTCTGTTTAATCAACAGATTTTTTGTGCCCTCAAGCACATGCTTCATGACCTCGCCATATTTTCTTCTATCACTCTGCACTCTAGGGGAGCGAATTGCAGGCCCCTTGCCACGACCAAGCATTCTGCTTTGAATGAAAGTCTTGTCCGCTGTTTTCGCCATCTCACCGCCCAATGCGTCAATTTCACGTACAAGTTGCCCTTTTGCACTTCCGCCGATACAGGGATTGCACGGCATATTTCCAATGCAGTCGAGATTTTGTGTGATTAGAATTGTTTTGCAACCAAGTCTTGCGGCGGCTAGAGACGCTTCAATCCCTGCATGTCCGCCGCCAATAACAATAATATCCGCTGTGTCAAAAATCATTTTATCACCTCAGCTCGCATGTCGTCATTCTCAATGCCTGTGCTTGCATTCTTGGTCACAATGAAAATGTTGAACCACATATATGGAATGAATGCTGCAAATGCGATGTCAATTGAGGAGGTTGGCGTGTAGTAATGTCCGGCGCCCATAAAACTTGCTAAAAAAGTTGGCAATTCATAAACTGTAATCATCATAGCGCAAGGGATATATGCTGATAAAAATTCGCTCACAGTTATGATTTTACTGCGAAGCTTAGCTTCAAATAGCGCACCAACCGTCAGTGCAAGTCCTGCTAGCACTGACATATATAATTGTGGCACAAAAATACTCACCGTGTTATTTAGATAAATGCAGACTACCGAAAGAATTCCAAAGCAGACAACGGACAGCAGAAATATGCCGTCAAGATTCTCTTTTGGAACTTTATTTTTCATATAAATCGGGAGTGTGAGTGCAATTGCAAATACATTTACAATTGCAAACAGTCCTAGAACTAAAGATAATCTAAATGGGTATAGTGCGCAATAAAGTGCGCAGATGGTCAGCCCAAGCTCCACTATTAGCAGTGGTATGATTGAAACAGAGCCGCCATAAAAAAATGAGCCGCTACTTGGTGCCTCAGCAAATTTGCGCTTTTTGGTTGTCGCACACACATATGCCATGGAGAGCAGTAGCAACACATTGGCAACTAACAATATTGTCTCATGGCCGAGAGCGATAAAGCCGGAGTCGGCTTCTGTGAAATTCATCAGATCGTTAAATCTGTTTATGGATAGCACTATGGTGAGCGCTAAATATACAAAAAATTGCTTCATTAAAATCTATCCTCATATTCGTTTAATTAACTAATACATTATATAACATCTACATTGATATTTCAAGAAGAAATTATAATTTCAATAATAAAATAAAAAAAAGAGAGGGAATTCTCTCTTTTGACATTATTAGTTATGCGCCAACAGGCTTAAGGCAGAAATCATTTGCATAAAGAATTGACTCGCTTTTTGAGTTGAGGTGCATTGAGGCGAGCAAGAGCTTTTTTATGCTGACAGAACCGATGAATTTATCATCTTTTACAACAGCAATACTATCATAAACAGTGCTAGATTCGCGCAAGGTGGCAATTGTAGCGACGTCGGCTATATCTGTATTATAAGCAACAGAGAGAAATTGCGAGCTCATCAATTGCCCAATATTTTTCTTTTTGCTTAGTACATATCCAAATTGACCGCTAAACTTTTCCATGATGCTTTTTCTAGTGGCAATTCCAACCACACAATTTTGTTGAGATAGGACAAACACTTCACTCATATCTTTATTGGAATTCATTAACTCGAATACCTCTACAGAGCTGTCGTTTTCGTATACATATCTTGTGATTTCGCTGATTGCAACGATGCTGCCAAAAGATGGAGTGCGCTCTTTGTCCAATTTAATTTCATTGGTTTCAAGTATAATATTTTTCACACTCTCGTCAAGCGCTAAAAAGTCTTGTGCCGGTCTTGATAAATAATAACCCTGCCCAAAATCAACACCTATTTCAATCAAGACCTTTAATTCAAAAATGGTCTCAATTCCCTCAGCAAGAGTATATATTCCGGACTCTTTGCAAAAATTAACCACAGAGCGAACCGCCGCTCGTTTAATGCTGTCGTGGTCAATCCCACGTATAAGCTCCATGTCAAGTTTAAGATACTCGGGTGAGAAGGAAACAACTCTGTTAAGCCCTGAATATTTAGAGCCAAAATCATCTACCGCAATTATGAAGCCCTGAGAGCGGTAGTGACCGACGGATTTTAGGAATGTTGGAAGATCGTTTATTGCTTCACGTTCAGTAATTTCAAATACTATTTCTTCCGATTTAAGACCAACTTTTCCCATTGTGTCCCTAGTGAATCCGCTTTCAAAATATGTGTCGTTGATTACATTTGGGTCAACATTTAAGAAGAGCTTAGTGCCCAAAGGCTTATGCTTTGCATTTTTAATGGCAGCCTCCCTACACAACTTTTCCAATTTCCATAGCTTACCTGTTTTTGTAGCATATGAAAATAATTCTTCGATATTTACTTTGTAATCATCATCAAAAATAAATCTGCTAAGTGCCTCAAATCCCATAATGTCGCCAGTTTTTAATGACACAAGTGGCTGATACACAGGCGTTACTATGTTCTCAGCTAATATTTTTTCCAACAGATCTTTCATGCTGAGATTGCGTTTTTTATCCAATTAAATACACTCCTCATTTTTTATTCTCCCTTTAAGCGCATTATAATACAGCATTATATATATGCAACAAAAAACAGGTCAACTCTTTGTAAAATTTGAAGTTAAACTTGAAAAAGAATCACTTGCTTTTTTTTAACATGCATGATAAAATTATTTGTGAATTTAACTTAAGGAGAAATATATGAAATTTGCATTTGGATGTGACCATGCGGGCTATGATTTTAAGGAGCTTATTATAAAAAGACTAGCAGAACTCGGGCACGAAGTCGTTGATTTTGGCACAGATTCAAGGGATAGCGTTGACTATCCGATATATGGTGAGGCTGCTGCTAGAGCGGTTGCGAGCGGTGAATGTGACATGGGAATCCTTGTCTGTGGAAGTGGCGTCGGGATCTCACTTTGCGCTAATAAGGTGCGTGGAATTCGAGCGGTCGTTTGCTCAGAGCCTTTTTCAGCGATGATGTCAAGACGACATAACAATGCGAATATGCTTTGCATGGGAGCAAGAGTTATAGGGAGTGAAATGGCACTCATGATTTTAGATTCGTTCCTAAATGCAGAATTTGAGGGTGGAAAGCATGAGAGACGTGTGTCGATGATAACTGACATCGAAAATAAATTTTAGAAAATATGTCAAAGAGAAGCCTAGCTCTCATAATTATAGCAATTATTATATGTATGCCGTGGGAGCTGTTTGCTGAGTATAACAATGTTTCGACAACTTCGGCAACGAAGATAATTTCAGCGCCAATTGTGTATGTCGGTAGTGATATAATAACAACAGCACAACAGGAGGCACAAATCCCGACAATTGTAGTAGATGCGAGTTATGTGGAGCTTAAAATTAAGCTGTCAAAGGACTTTGGTGATATTGTGAAAATCACAAGCACGCATTATTATGAGGCGGCTCACGGACTATGTGAAGACACAAAAACGCAAGAAGTACAGCGCGGTGATGACGGCTATTTTCATATCATAGCGAAGCGAGAGGCAGTCTTTAGCGATGAAGTAATCAGATTTAATATAATCCGTGGCGAGACAGTTTTTTCTTTTCAAACAAAGCTTTTATTGAATGGGATTATAGACAGTAAAATGCCATCACAAATTACAAAAAAACTAAGCGCAGATGAGCTTATTGAACATTATGCAATTAATGCAAATCTCTCTCAAGAGGAGGCGACGCTTGAATTGCAGTCTGTAATACTTGATGAGATTGGCGAAGATTACAGGGTTATTAGCACTGATTATGCAGTCACCGATGAGTATATTGTCACAATGAATTTGTATTGTCGAATTAGTTATGATAATCATTCACTTGAGGTTTCAAAAATCTATGCCGCATATCTTGACTGCGACACCAATGACAAAGAAAATGATATGAGTTTTGTCGGGGTATATGACATGTGGTTTAGAGACGAGAGTATGCTGTTTCACATTATAAACGGCTATCTAATTGACTCAAGTGGGCAAAATCCTGCAAGTGCACAGAACTTGAATGTTGCGGTACTAGAGGAATTTCAAATTGTATATGATGGGCAAGTGCAAGTTGACAATGCGATAGAATTATATGTAGATGATGTGATTTCGCTTAGACCACTTCCGTAGAGAGTGTCTTTGCTGCCTAGTTGTTTGCAAATTATAGTAGGCTGTGAAACTATATGATCTGAAACAATTATAAACATACGATGTTATTGTGAAAATCCACCAAAAACACACTGATTTTTTGTGTAATATTTATAATGTAAATTATATACAAATATTTTAATTTACTCTTGTGTTGCACATAATAATCTGTTACAATAATAACAATAAGAAATTTTAAGGAGGAATTTGCAAATGCCATTTATTGAAAAAGTCTATGCTCGTGAAGTTATTGACTCACGTGGCAATCCCACAGTTGAAGTTGAGGTTATGACTGAGAGCGGCGCATTCGGTCGCGCGATGGTTCCCTCAGGTGCATCAACAGGCGAGAGAGAAGCCCTTGAAATGAGAGACGGCGACAAAAGCCGTTATATGGGTAAAGGTGTTTTGAAAGCAGTAAGCAATGTAAATGAAATCCTAGCAAAAGCGGTAATCGGCATGGATGCAACAGATCAAAATGGTGTAGACAAAGCTATGCTTGACCTTGACGGAACAGAGTTCAAATCAAAGCTCGGTGCAAATGCTATTCTTGGTGTGTCTATGGCTTGCGCATATGCGGCGGCGGACTACTACGGAATGCCATTGTACAAATATTTTGGTGGATTCAATGGCAAAACACTACCTGTACCGATGATGAATGTCATCAATGGTGGTAGTCATGCGGATTCAACTGTTGACTTCCAAGAGTTCATGATCATGCCTGTCGGAGCAAAGACAATCAAAGAAGCACTTAGAATGGGCTCTGAGATTTTCCATAATCTGCGTGCTGTTCTTAAGAAAAAAGGTTATAACACCAATGTCGGCGATGAGGGCGGATTTGCCCCAAGCTGTAACGATGGCAATGAAGAACCACTTATTTTGATTGTTGATGCGATCAAAGCGGCGGGATATGCGCCTGGCGCTGATGTGTGTATTGCGCTTGATGTTGCGGCGTCAGAGTTCCACAACAGAGAAACAGGCAACTATGATTTGAAGAAATCAGGTCAAGGCACAAAAACAACAGAAGAAATGATTGATATGTATGCGGCTTGGTGCGATAAATATCCAATCGTTTCAATTGAAGACGGACTTGGCGAGAGCGACTGGGATGGTTGGAAAAAGCTCACAGACCGCCTTGGCGAGAAAATTCAACTTGTTGGAGATGATCTCTTTGTAACAAATCCAAAAATCCTAAAAGAGGGTATTGACAAAGGCATTGCAAATTCAATTCTTATTAAAGTAAATCAAATCGGAACACTCACAGAGACATTCGATGCGATTGAAATGGCTAAGAAAGCTGGATATACATGCGTAGTATCACATAGATCGGGTGAGACTGAAGATGTTACAATTGCAGACATTGCAGTTGGACTCAATGCAGGTCAAATTAAAACAGGCTCAATGAGCCGTACTGATCGTATTGCAAAATACAATCAACTTATCCGTATCGAAGATGAATTGGGAGCAGTAGCTCAATTCCAAGGAAAAGATTGCTTCTACAATGTATAATTGTCTGTATCGTAAAAATTTAGAAACGATGCGTGAAGCACTTGACTTGAAAGACTAAATTATATAAGATTGAGCTGTCACGATTTTTTTGTGACAGCTCTTTTTTGGGGATAAACCACCGACTGTGT
>CAYJIE010000080.1:0-10855 GCA_964370145.1 uncultured Oscillospiraceae bacterium | reverse complement strand
TCTGTTCTGTTTTCTAGAAAATGTCAATACTTTTTTCACCCCGTGAGGACTTACGAAGCTTCTATTGAGGTTTATTAAATTTAAGCCTCTTTATGATAATATTGTCAAGTGTAAAAGAAAGGAGCTAGGGTATGGTAGTACCTATTCAAAAGAAGATATTTTAGATACGTTTTATGGGGAAATTGATCAAATAGACGTGGATATTGAGACATTTGATGTGTCTTGTATCGATATTCTGAATATTTATGATTTAGAAATTGTGTACCAGCTAATTCCAGCAAATACGCACGATGTCTTACACATTAAAATATTTGAAAAGACTCTACCTTTCCTTGCATCACAATTGATGTGTGATGAAAACAGTCTTGAAGACAAAATTTGGAAAACCGATGATATTTATTGGCAAAGATTGAATATTTTTTCAAGCGTTTCTCATTTTTTATTGATGCGAAAAACAGATGAGTTAGATGCCCACATTAAGTGTATTGTTAAAAATCTATGTGTATCAGATGAAACGGCATCTTTTATTGAGAAATTTATTTTTGCAGCAGATAGTTTGAATCGTTATGAAAATTTTTGGATGGTTTGGAATAAATTTTATCCCCAAATTAAGAAGCTGAGTTCAAGTGGTTTTCACCATCACCTAAAGAGCGTGATTATTAACTATTTATTAGCATTTTCATACTGGAACGAAGGTATTGACGAGTGGCATGTGCTGACAAAAGAGGATTTACCTTTTTATTCGAGAATCGCAAGAGAGTTAGGACATATCCCCTTTGTTTTGTTAGCTATTATTAAGGTGCTAAATTCTATCGGCGCAAAGTTTGAACATGATGGCATTCTTTGGCTTCACACCATTATTTCTAACAATATCAACATGAAACTTGGTGGTGATGAACAAAGTATTTTATTTTATTTAGAAAATTTTTTGAGAAAATTTGTTTTTATCAATAAGCAGAAAATAAAAAAGGATGTAAAATTAAAGGGACAACTATTGCAAATACTTAACTTTATGATTGAACGTGGTTCTACCTACGGCTTTATGCTGAGAGAATCCATCTTATAGAAAATTTATAGTAAATTCACAAAGGTTTATATAATTGCTTAGAGCAATTGCCCCTGAGGGATATATATCTGAACTTTTTTCGCTTGATAAGGATTCCATTTTTCTATAGCAGATTCAACATTTTTGCCAATGAGGATTTTGAAAAAACAATCTATAAAGATTTCAAACGTTTTCCCTCGTGAGGGGATAAATTTAGACTACAGGTTTTTCTTATAATTTTGCGCCTGCTCTAATACCCCTGCATACACGGCATCATGTGCTACAGGTGGATAATCGTATTCAGCAAGCAAAATGATAATATCCGCTTTTAGTTCTGCTTTGATATCTAGGCGCTGGTTCCAGTCGGGATATTTGGCTTTGTCCTCTACAATGTTCTTGATTTTAATAGCAAGTTCACGCATTTTATCAGCGGAGTAAGTGAAATCATATTTACGGGACATATGCAGGAGAATATCATAGAAAGCTTGACCTTCAAATTCTGCCTCTTTAGCCATTTCGTCCTTAATTTGCATACAAAGTGCAAGTAAATGTTCAGTAAAAGGTTCAAATTCCTCGCCGCGAAGCACATTATTTTCTTTGCGCTCGTTGTACTTATCCACCAGTGCAGCAAGTTTTTCTGAAAAAATAACTGCTTGGAGTTTGTTTTTCTTCTTGAGTTCAGCAATGGCTTTTTGCAGGAGTTTTTGCAAAAGCATAATTTTTGTATTGGGCAATTTAATTTTATCAATCAAAGCGAGGTAATCATTATCAAATATATCAATAGTCGCGTGAACCTCGTCTGTACCTTCACCAAGTGTATAGAGTGATTGCACACCGTCAGCACGCAATGCCTCTTCAATCATCTCTTGTACCCGTTTATTCATCTGCGCTGTATCCAGTGCATCGCTCTTGGTCAGTTTGAAGACAATAGAACGCACCGCCGCATAAAAATGCACAAAATCACGCTCATGTGTTGTCAGTGCCTCATGGGCACAACATATGTCATAAGCCGCCCGTAAACGCCTGACTAAACCCATAAACTGCGTCTCTCGTGCTTTGGTTGCAAGCACAAACTCCGCCGCCTTATTAAGACAAGCGAATTGCCCCGCTGGTTCACCCTTAAAATATGCTTTGTTATCAAAACCATGGAAGAGCTTTGCCAACAAGTCCAAGTGGTCTCTCACTTCCTTAATAGAAAAATCAATCTCTTCAAAGTTCAACCCTTCACCCTTGGAGTATTGGGCAAGGGCAAGATTCATTTGGCTTTTAATACCGATGTAGTCCACCACAAGCCCCTTGGACTTGCCCTCATAAGTTCGATTCACTCGGGATATTGTCTGAATAAGTGAGTGTCTTTGCAATGGCTTATCAATATAAATGGTATCAAGGCTCGGCACATCAAAGCCCGTAAGCCACATGTCCACCACAATGGCAATCTTGAAATTTGAAAAAGCATTTTTGAATTGTTCATCAAGACTTTTCTTATGTTCACGAGTACCGAGCAGGCTGTATAAATCTGCGTCATCATCCTTACTACGAGACATAACCATCCGCACTCGCTCCGAGGGTACAATGCTCTTTCTCTCCTTTTGGGACAAGCTGTCTGCTTCCACTTCTTCCGCCATAGACAAGACTTCGAACCATTGAGGACGAATACGCTGAAGCTCTTTGTAGAATAAGTATGCTATTTCACGCGCATAGCACACAAACATTGCCTTGCCACGCACAGTCGAGCCTTCCTTCATACGAGTTTCATAATGCGTGACAAAATCTTCGGCGATGAGAGCAATACGCTTGGGGTCACTAAAAATTGCCTGCATGGTAGCGGATGCCCGCTTGCTTTCCTCCACTTGGTACTCATTGGCACCTGCCGCAAGGCATTCGTTATAATATGCGTCAATATCCTTGGCCTTATCCGCATCCAAAAAGACCTTTGCTGCTCGCCCTTCATACACAATACGCACGGTAATGCCATCATTGACCGACTCCGTCATAGTGTAGCTGTCCACCATATCGCCGAAGACGGCAAGGGTCGCATCAATGGGTGTACCAGTAAAACCCACATAGGTGGCATTGGGCAGTGAGTCGTGCAAATATTTTGCAAAACCATATCTTTTTGTGAGAACGCCTTTTTTCTCATCCATTCGGACTTTTTGCTCGAGGTTGACTTGACTGCGGTGGGCTTCATCGGCAATGCAAATGATATTTGTACGCTCAGAAAGCAGTCTTAAATCTTCAGTGAATTTATGAATTGTTGTAAGAAATACCCCACCGCTACTGCGCCCGCGCAGCTGTTCCCCGAGGTCGGTGCGGCTTTCTACTGCCACAATGTGTTCATCCCCAATGAAGGTCTTGGCCTTGACAAATTGCTTGGATAACTGTTCGTCAAGGTCGATTCTATCGGTAATGAGTACAATGCTGGGGCTTGCAAGCGCGACACTCTTCATGAGTAGGCGACACAAAAAGAGCATGGTAAAACTCTTGCCACAGCCCGTCGCCCCAAAATATGTACCCCCCTTGCCGCCGCCCTTGGGTTTGATTGCTCTCTGAATACTTCGGAAAAGCTTGTTGGCGGCGTAATATTGCGGATAGCGGCAACAAATTTTTACTTCCTGATGTCCAGTGTCGGGAAAATAGATAAAATTCTTTATGACATCAAGCAGACGTGCTTTCTCAAACAGTCCGTCAATCATGGTGTGCAAAGACTCGATACCCTGTTTCTCTACCGATTCATCCCCCGTCACCTTGCGCCATGCAGAAAAATATTCATAAGGCGCAAAGACATTCCCCATGACGCTATTCACGCCGTCACTGAGCACACAAAGAGCATTGTAGACAAAGAGTTTTGGAATATCTCTGCGATAGCGTTTGGTAATTTGCAAAAAGGCGTCATATATGGTGGCTTCTTCGCGCACTGTACTCTTAAATTCAAAAAGCACGAGGGGAAAGCCGTTTACATATAAAATGGCATCGGGGATACGCATTTGCACACCTGCACCCGGCACACGCCCTTCAATTTCAAGCTGATTGACAACTCGAAAAATATTCTTTTCCAGATGCTCTGTATCAAAGAGCTGAATATAGAGGTCTTTCTTGCTTCTGTCTTCACGCTTGAGTAAGAAGCCGTTGGCAAGACGGGTGCAAAAAGCTTTGTTGCTAGCATATACGTCAAGAGCAGATAAAGAGAGCAAGTCTCGGAGAATGCCCGAAATTTCCCCTTGGGTGATATGGTCATTTTTGTAAGCGCGGGCAAGATACTCGCGTATATCGGCAAGAATGAGCACCTCTTCCTTGTCCGCCCGCTCAATATCTTTGCCTGCAGAATGCAGATAGCCCTTGCCCTCAAGGAGAGTGAGAATGACGTGTTCAAGCTTTGCTTCGGTGAAGGAGAGGGACATAATGACCTCACAAACTCGTTGATGCAATCACTTTTAAAAGAGATTGGTCTGCAAGAGAGTAAATACTGCTATTTTTCAGGACAGTTCCCTGAATTTCAACAAGCTCTTCGTCTCTATGTGCTTGCAGTGCCGTAAGATACTCCTTACCGTCAAGTTCCACATTGATAAGACGGGGTTTATTGGCAAAAATATCGTTAATGGTTACCCTGCCGCGGTCACAAATATCATATGACTTCAGTTCTACAATTTTCCCTCGAATAGTCTGCTCATTTTCAGGCTCAACGGTTTTAATGGCTCTGGCGGCCTCTTTGATATACGGCATATATTCTCTTTGTATATGGATGGAGCAATGCCGCATGGGAAAAGCCCTATTGCGGGAATAGGTGATGGAAACATCTACACGGCCTTCCCCCACAGTGTCGTACAAACCGGAGACGGCCTCACAAAGATTTGCCGATACTCCCTGACGAATATTACTCAAAAAAACCTCCACACTGCCAGACTCAGAACTCTCTTTTGCCGCATGGTTCATGGCATTTAAGCCCGATTCCAACATGGGGATGACCGTTTTCTCATAGGGGACATCCGGTGTGACTTCTTCGCCAAACAAACTCATTTGTCGCACCCCCTGTAGCGTGGGGGATACCGGCGCAAGCAAGGTGATAATAAAGGAACCATACTCGGTCTGCCCAAAGCGTACACTCTCCAGAAACTGTTCTGCACTGTTGGGCTTTCTGCCCTGATACAGTCCCTTAGGTGTCGCCGCCGAACACGCCGCCGCCAGCACCATTTCCTTGGCACAGACTAAAAAGTCCGCACTCTTCGCAATGCCCAAGGTGCCGGATGCAGTGTCCTCGGAAGCATTGCGAATACGGATGACATCATACCCTGTCTGTATAATATCCGTATAAATGGCATATTCATGCCTTTCTTCAATATGCGAAAGTTGCTCAAGTGCCGTGGCCATGAGTGAGGCATAGTCCACCACAGTGCTGTCGGTAGGTATCAACACTTCGTCGTCATGACGATTCCATAGGGAGGCGTTTCTGTATTCCCCACACTTCACCCATTGCAAGCTTTTGAGGTACGAGATAGCGTCAATGCGAGAGATACGCGCCAATGCGTCTTTATCTACAATCTGTGTTTTCAAAGGTTTGTACATGAGCACGACTGCGCTGTGCTTTGTGTTATGCGCATAGAGCGTATCCTTGAAGACGCGAACATTACATTTCATCTGCCAGCTGTTTTTTTAATGAATCAACGATAAAACTGTTGATGCTCATATTTTTTGATTTAGCATAAGCCACAACATGCGCATACAAATCCGGTTCAAGGCGCAAAGCAAACTTACTTTCTTTCTTCGTGGGTGTAATGTTGTGTGCTTTGCACTCCTCAAGAAATATTTCAAGGGAAATTGCGCCTTCGTGTTTTAATCCTTCAATATCTGATGCGTAGAAATCCGCACCGCCATTAAGTCCCACAAAGTCACCCCGAAACATATCTATTTCAGGGTCGTAAGAAATGGCAGCCTTATAGCCATTTTTAAATTCCAAAATATTATTCACACTTAACTCCATTATTTTCAAGCCATTTGCGTATGGATTGTACAGCCCCTTTGTTTGTAGTGGGCTTGGGGGGGCTTATTGCTTAAACAAAGTGTTAAGGTAATCACTCTTAGCATAAAGAACACGTACAATATGAATTACAGATTGCTCAACCCGATAAAATACTAGATAATTTTCACACACTAAATAGCGGTATGATGTAGCAAGATTGACTTTGTGTTCCAATGCCTCGCCAAGTAATGGAAATTGCTTCAACTGATCAATTCTAGAAAATATTCTTGAAACGATACGCATGGCAGCAGTACTATCTTCATGGTTTTCTGTAATATATCGTTTTATTTCAGATAAATCGTCCACAGCTAAAGGTGAAAAACGTATTGCTTTCAAATCTATGCCTTTTCTACCATTTTAAGTGCATCATCAAATTCAATCCAACCTTGAATTTTAGCTGATTCCTCACCGGCAGATAGCTTTGACATCAACCCAAGAGTGGCTGTCAATTTTTCATAATCCGCCATATCTAACACGGCAAATTTTCCTCTGCCATTCTTGGTCAAAAATAGCGGATTACCTTCTGAAATGGTATTTAGCACTTCACTATAGGCTCTAAGGTCTGAAATAGGTCTGATATTTGGCATAAAACCTCCTTGTTTTATCGACCCTAGCAGAGTTTGCTGTAACATTCAACTGCAAATTTGCAGCGTAAGATTAAAATGAGGATGTGGCCTGTGGAAAACTCGTACCTGTCCAAAAAGGTAAACGCACAGGCGCGAACCTTCACGTTCGGTCACTTGTGCTCCAAGAGCTATAAGTAAGGCTTCAATATCTTTAAAATTGATATTAGCTGATATGGGGCGCGCAAAGATTTTGCGCAAGGTTTCACGGTGTTTTTTTTCATATAGTTATGATATTACTTTGTGATGTTAAGTCAAGGTTTTATTTTACTACCAAAATGCTAGCGTATCCGCAGACAAAATCCTGACTTGATTTTTCCTGTTTCTTCAGCAGTGGAGAGTGCGACAATAATGCATTGTATCGATTGCATTATTTTTTGAATTTGCAAAGTTTTTTAAAATAATGTTTACATTTACAATTTTTTCTATAAACGCCTACAAAGTCAATTTGAGTTTGCATTTCAATAAAAATATCTAAAATTTCTAACTCAGAAAGCAAGGCAATCATTTTTTCTTTATATTGCTCTATTGATATGTTATCATCATGAATGTCTCGAAAACTATATTCTAAACCATTAGTGATACTTTGTAATGCTTGCAGATTTTTATCTGTCAATTTAAATATTCTTATTATTTGAGTGATTTTTCCAATCGTATTAATCAATTCAATGTGATAGTCTTCAAAGCGTCTATCGAATTCTAATCCTGAATCACTCACATATTCTATACCACTGATGATTTTTTTGACATTGCTCATTTCGTGATCTGATATACATTTGCGTGAGTTTGTATAGCGCATTTTTTGTTCGTCTTCAAAATCTCGTTGTGTCCTCAACAGGTGTGTAAACTTTAGAACTTGAGGAAATATTTTCAGCCACATATAAAATTTTTTACTTTTATCGTCATGACCGATTATGTTGTATTTTTTCAAGTTAATTTTTTGTTGAGAAGCAAAATAGCATAGTTTTTGTAAAAATAAATATAGTTCGTTGCGTTCTCTAAAAAATGATATTTTGATTTGCTGCTCTAATTGACGATTATTTAAAAAAAATGCCGACCATACTATAAGAAGTGAAGCTATTACACCACAAACACCAACAAAAAACATGCGTTCATCACTTACTTTGTCCGCATGTTCGTGGATAGCAGAGGTGATGCTGTATAAAAATTCTTTCTCCCGCCAAGTATTAAACATGGATTTCACCGTTTATAAGTTTTTGAAGTAAGACATCACGAATCTTTGCTAAATGTTTTTTTTCAAACTTGTTTCGTTCTAGGATTATCATAATATTGTTTGTAATACTAAAAAATTTATATATAATGATATCTGATGGAATACAACATTTATATTTCATAATTTGTTTCTTATCACCCCGTGGCATTTTTGTACCTTTGCTTCCTAACATCATATGGTCAAAAAAATTATCATCAAATAGAGCAAAATATAAATATGGCGCAAGTGTTGTAGAGTTCGCGGAAAAACACAATACATCGTTTGAACACCCAGAATCTGTAGTGCAATAATAAATTTTTTTAAAATACGGTCTAATATTTGAAATTAAAATATCATGTTTTTTGCACGCTGTGATTTTTCCAGTTGCTGGCATTGTATTTGCCAGAGTAGCACCTGCTTTATTAGGGAGCATGTTTTCAGTTGAATAATAGTTTTGAATAGATAGCGTATTAACAGGAATTTTTTTGTTACTCAGTGTACAAATATCAGCGATACATCCCTCCTTCCAATCACTTGGCATAACACCACCGAAAGGCTCAAAATCCACAAACCACGATTTAAAGAGGGCTTGCGCCATAGTCTCCAAAGTTTTATTCATTTTTTGGTTGAGGATGATTTTGGCGTCTAGCGTGCTTAGAATATGGGCAATTTTTTTTTGTTGTTCCAAGGGTGGTATGGAAAATTTCAAAGCTTTTATGTGAGGTATTCTTACATTGCTAAC
The DNA here is from genome assembly GCA_964370145.1 of uncultured Oscillospiraceae bacterium. GTDB lineage: Bacteria > Bacillota > Clostridia > Oscillospirales > Feifaniaceae > CAYJIE01. The sequence continues at coordinate 2,218 of CAYJIE010000080.1, read as the reverse complement.
CGTTGTTCCAGTTCCTTCGCTCCATCCAACTTGATGTTTAATAGGAGCACTTTGAAAGGCATAAAGCAAATAGTCAGAAAGGACTTTTTTTTCATCTGCGCGAATAAGTACCATGCGTTGTCCTAAGCAACATTCTAAATTATTAGGAATTTTACACACTTCTCCCATAGGCGCTTCACGCGTGAATACGATGTCACCGCCCATCGGCTGAGCACGTTTTACGCGTGAACAATATCCTTCTTTTGTTGTATAGCTTGGCGTGTCTAGGTTTAGTGTTCCATTTCTAATATTTTGATTCCTTAGAACAATGACTCCGCTAGAAGTCCAAACGGGCGTGGAATGTGGACAATCAACAATGCATTGTGTGATTTCATCGAGCCTAAACTCCTCCCACTTACTCCCCATACCCCAACCCCTCCAAATTCTTACGAATTTGTGCATTGAGCGTATCCGCCTCTCGCATTTGTGCATACAAAGTCTGGCTGAGTTCCTTCATTTTCACGTCAAAGGGGACGCCGTCATCTTCTGCGGCCTTCATGCCTACATAACGCCCGGGGGTCAGCACAAAGTCGTTTTTACTAATATCTTCAAAACTTGCGCTCTTACAGTAGCCGGCTTCGTCCGTATATTCGCCATACGCGCCCACATCTAAAGCCCGCCATGCGTGATAGGTCTTGGCAATGCGGGCGATGTCGTCTTCTGCAAGCTCTTTGTTGGTACGACTGACCATCGTGCCCATTTCGCGGGCGTCTATGAATAAAATTTCTCCTTCACGGTTGCGATAGCCTTTTGCTCTATTTTTCTTTTTATTCTTTGTGAGAAACCACAAACACGCGGGAATTTGCGTGGTATAAAAGAGTTGACCCGGTAAGGCTATCATGCAGTCTACCACATCATTTTCGATAAGCTTTTTGCGGATGTCGCCCTCACCACTGGTATTGGACGACATGGAGCCATTGGCAAGCACAAAGCCCGCTGTGCCCTCAACGCTGAGCTTTGAGAGCATGTGCAATATCCACGCATAGTTGGCATTGCCCACAGGCGGCACAGGATAACCTGCAAAACGGGCATCATCCAAAAGCTCTTTTTCTTCGCGCCAGTCATCTAAATTAAAGGGTGGATTTGCAAGGATAAAATCGGCTTTTAAGGTGGGATGTTGGTCTTGGAAAAAAGTATCGGTGGGTTTTTCACCCAAGTTGGCGGCAAGACCCCGTATGGCAAGATTCATTTTTGCCAGTTTGTATGTAGTGGCGATGTGCTCTTGACCATAGATGGAAATATCCTTTCGATTGCCCTTGTGACTGTTCACAAAGGCGGCGGATTGCACGAACATTCCACCGGAACCGCAACAAGGGTCATAAATTTTGCCTTGATGTGGCTCTATCATTTGCACAAGCAAGTTGACCACACATTTGGGGGTATAGAACTCGCCACCAAGCTTGCCCTCTGCAGAGGCAAATTTCCCCAAAAAATACTCATAGACACGTCCGATGATGTCTTCTTCTGCGAGCAGGCCACTTTCCTTGGCAAGGGTTGTGATATTGTCCACAGTGTCGATGAGGGATGAGAGCTTTTTCACCTCTAAGTCTTGGCGAGAAAAGTAATTATCGGGTAAAGCGCCTGCGAGCGTAGGGTTCAATTTTTCAATGGTGGCGAGGGCTGTGTCAATGAGAACGGCGACATTATCCTGTTTTGCATGGGATTTAATGAAAGACCAGCGGGTTTTTTCGGGCAAATAGAACACATTTTCCTGTTGATAAAAAACGTCCATCTCAAGAAATTGTTCCTTGCCCTCGTTTATGAGCACTTGGCGCCTTCTCAAATTTATCGCTCACAAACTTTAAAAACACTAAAGCCAACACAATGTGCTTATATTCTGAGGATTCCACCTTACCACGAAGTTTGACGGCTGCATCCCACAGAACTTCCTCAAAGCTTTGTGCTTTCTTTTTTGTATTTTTTTTGCCAGTATTTTTCATTTCTCCAACCCAGTGCTTTTTTGGACATCTAAACACGCTAAACGTACATATTTCAGTAGCACACCAAGGATGCGCTTGTAAAGTTATAAGATACCTTTGTTTACATAAAGATGCTTCCATAATGCGAGAAACCCTGCGCCGAGCACTCAGCTCAAATTCCTGCATCCATGCCCCACACGTCGCATCACCCCGCTCTCAGAACAGGGGGAGGGCGGGGGTGTGTCTTCTTCGTCTTCACG
>CAYJIE010000079.1:6733-11208 GCA_964370145.1 uncultured Oscillospiraceae bacterium | reverse complement strand
TGACCCCTTGCATGTCAAGCAAGTACTCTAACCAGCTGAGCTATGCCTCCATATTTATAGCACACAGAATTAACTGTATGCTATATACCTATTATAATACAAAACTCAATTTTTTGCAAGATATTTTTTTCAAATCAAGTAATTTCATCAACTTAACTAAAACACGCATGTATTTTTTCTATTTTTACATAATTGTCACATTCTAACTGACATATATTCTTTCAAATGCCCCAATTCCGTCGCAAGTTGGGCATATATCAAAACTGTCCGTCGCTGTCTGACCACAGTACATACATCTGTAACTACCAACATTATCAACAGCAGTTTTATCAAACTCCATCGCTTCAATCTCAGGAATTTTTCTGCTTGCCGCAAGCTCGTCTTCAGTTTTTATGTGTACCTTCATCGTCCCGATTTTAAGTGACGCTTCAAGAAATTCTCGCTCATGGCGATTCTCAATTGCCGCAATTCTCTCAAACATTATCGCTAGCATTTCATTTCCCTCTTCTCTTGCATCTCTTGCAAAATCAGGGTACATATTCTTCCACTCATAGTTCTCTTGGCGTGCCGCTTCTTTTAAGTTCTCAGCCGTACTGCTGACACTGTACAAAATATTATACCAAATCTTTGAATGTTCCTTCTCATTGTTTGCCATGCGATCAAACATTACAGCTATTTCGTCATATCCCTCATCTCTCGCCTTTTCAGCAAAAAATGAATATTTATTGCGCGAAAGACTCTCATTCGCAAGTGCCGCAATAATATTTTTCTCAGATTTCGGTCCTAAAACCACTTTACTTCACCTCTGATTTCCATCGATTAATAAAATTCTCATATTCCACATTTAAGTTCTGATATTTATTTATAGCCTGTTTACATGTCGCCATGGTATAATCCATTAATTCACTGTATTTTTCCAAAACAAGGTTTATGACCTTTGCGCTCATCTCGCCCCTGTCCCTTATGTCAATTAAAATCGATCTAATTTTCTCTTCAGAAAAAGACTCTTTATAGCTTCTAATTCCAGCAAGAGCACTCAAGACATCAGCAACCGCTAAAATCATTTCAGGCTCAGTCAAATCCTCTTCCGTCAGCCCGTGCGGATATCCTTTGCCGTTGAGTTTTTCATGATGACGCATCGCAATATTAAAAATCTTGTCACTCACTGCGTCTCTTAGAATGTATTCCCCTATCGGTATATGATCTTTTATTATACTATATTCATAATCATCAAGTTTTGATGTCTTCTCTAGAACAAGATGCGATGTTGCTATCTTGCCAATATCATGTATATACGCTGCAAGCCTTATGTCATCGACATCATCGTATAATCCAGACAGCCTCGCAAGATATGTCGCAATCTGCACAATAGTAATTGTATGCATCACTGTATATTCACTCTTGAAATCAATTGAGTAAGCAATGAGCGAAAAACACTCCTCAATCACCACAGGATCAAGAAAACTGTTTGTGCAAATGTCCGAAAACTCAAGCTCATATTCCCTATTGGTAATTATACTGTTTAAGTCAATTTCATTTTGAATTTTTATAAGCAAGTCAATCGCTTCGCCTGAAAAAATTCTATCCCTATATGCTGAAAATAAGTTTTCATCAATTTTTACCGAACCATTTGCAAATATAACCGCAAGCCTATCCGCCACACATATTCTAGCCGCCAGTTCCTTATTCTTACAATCAGACTCCATTAAATCTGTGTAGCTGTGGTGATGGTACAAAACAGCGTCCGAGTATTTTACAAAGGGTGAGAAATTTTTCATAAACAAATAGCCGTATATCGAGTGCTCAACGCTAGTCGCAACCTCATAAGCAAAGGTTGAAAAATCCTTTGTACGCAAATCAAGTTCATTGGTTTTAAATGCCCCAATATCATGGAAAAGCGCAATAAACATCTTGTCAATAAGCTCATTTTTATCAGTTAAACCCTCGTATTCATACATCTTATACACAAGATATGCTGTGAGCTCACAATGCTCAAAAACTTTATCATTAATTAAGTTAAATGTCCGTCTAAAAATGGTCATCAAACATATATCTTTATATCGTTCCACTATCCTAAAAACCCCCTAATCTTAGAGTACAGAATATATCATGCATTTCGGTTGTCTCCTACGCTAAGAGACGAGAAATGTGATGCATATAATGCGTTTCAAAAAACGCAACACGTTTACAAAACGCACGTGTTTCGCAAAACACGTTATATAATCACCGAATCCTCGTCACCCGAGATTATTATATCATATCACAGTTTTTATTAGATTTCAATAACAATTATCAAAAAGTTAAAATATCTTTGTAAAAAAACTATTTACATTTTGTGTAACTTATAATATAATGCATCTGTTAGATATTTTTACCAGTATATACTTAAAATAATTTATACAAACAGGAGTAACCACATGAAAAAAGCACTGATTTTTGATATGGACGGGACTTTAATCGATTCTATGGGGATATGGCGAAATCTCGCCTATGAATATCTCCAATATAAAGGCATTAAAAATATTCCGTCTAATCTAGCTGACATCCTTTCTACACATACGGTAATTTCAGCATCTGAAGTGCTCAAAGCGATGTTTGAACTCGAAGAGAGCCCTGAAGAGATCACAAAAAACATGGCTGCACTTATGGAGATGCATTTTAGGGAGGATATCGAACTAAAAGATGGTGTTTTAGATTTTCTTGAGCGACATAAATCAAAAAAAATGTGCGTTGCGACGGCTACCATGAAAGATCTCGCTGAAATTGTACTTAAACGACTTGGCATTATAAAATACTTTGATTTTGTAATTACAACCCCTGAAATAGGGATTAGTAAAGAAAAACCCGATATCTATCTCATGTCTGCTAGCCTTCTTGATGAGCCAGTTGAAAATTGTGTGGTCTTTGAAGATGCGCCTCACGCAATCGGCTCTGCTAAGGGTGCTGGATTCTATGTTGTTGGTGTGCATGATGAGCATATTGGTGACCATGAGCTAAAAGAATATTGTGATGAATTCGTTACTAATCTCTGTGACGTTAAACTTAAATAAAATGCGACAAATTCAGTACACAATCACCCTGTAATTGGTGTGTGATTAGTTCATATAATAAAAAATCCGCCTTTGGCGGATTTTTTTATTATACTACTCGAAATTGCGAATAAATGAAATTACGCTCTTGGGTGATATTTAGAATACACCGAGTTAAACTTATTTTTCAATAGCTGATTATATATCTGTGTTGTTGAAATATCCGAGTGTCCGAGCATTTCTTGAATTGATTTCAAATCAGCACCATTTTCAAGCAAATGCGCAGCAAATGAATGCCTTAACACCGCCGGTGTGATTGAAGATTCAATCCCTGCCTGCTTTTGATATTTTTTTAGTATTTTCCAAAAACCTTGCCTCGTAAGACGCTCGCCACTCACATTTAAGAATAGAGCATTTTCTGAGTCATCTGTCTCAAAATATGGTCTTGAGCTCTTCTTATACTCATTTATGTAGCTTACCGCGATTGGATAAAGTGGAATTATTCGCTCCTTATTTCCGCTAAAACACCTTATGAAACCAATGGACAAATTCACATCATCAATGTTAAGTCCGATAAGCTCTGATACACGAATACCGGTTGCATATAAAAGCTCAAGCATTGCACGATCACGAAGCCCTTTGAAATCGCTTTCATGCGGCTGACTCAACAGCAATTCAACTTCTTGCTTAGTCAAAATTTTCGGTAGTGTTCTTATGTGTTTTTCAGCACAAATTGAAGTAATTGGGCTACTAGATACGATTCCCTCAAATAATAAGAATTTATAAAACGCCTGTAAAGAGGCATTGTTCCTTGAAATCGTGGAGGTTGCTTTTCCACTTTCACGCATATTGTCAAAATAGGCTAGCGAGATGCTTTCATTGACATCAGAAATTTCGTTAATTTTATTTTGCTCCACATAATCAATAAAACTCTTAACATCTCTTTTATAACAGGAGATTGTGCTGTCAGATGAGCGTTTCTTATCTTTAAGATACAATATAAAAGCTTCCAAATGTCCCTGCACAGTCAATCCCCCCTTACTTCAGAAATTGCACAAAAAAACTTATGTTAATTTGTGCAAAATAAAAAAATTGCAAGTAAAACAACATATAGATATTAATGATAATCATCTATATATTAATTTTTCTCATAAAAATCCAACTCACCACTGTTTTTTTCCAAAATAAAAATTTCAATTTTGGGCAGTAAATATAATATACACGAATATTTTGCAAAAATCAAGTCTTTTTTTCGAGTTTTTTTTTGCAATTATCAAAAATATTATGTAAACCACATTTTATGTAAAAAAAACACATCATCTTGTATCTTAAAATAAAAAATTACACTATATATCCCCTATTGTTCAATTTGTAGTATTTTAACAAATTTTTTGCAATTTTTTCTATAAAAATTTCCGTACAAACGACTTGACAATCGTTTGTACG
>CAYJIE010000079.1:0-6716 GCA_964370145.1 uncultured Oscillospiraceae bacterium | reverse complement strand
ATAATCTTATGAAAATTGAGACAAATTACATTATATTTACCAGAATAGTTGCTACATAAAGTCAATCTCGCCTTCAACAAAAGCGGTCTTACTTGCAGTGAAGATCACATAACCAAGTTTTGCGCCATTTGGCTTTTTAACATTTTTCAAACGAGTATATGTCACAGGCACATTCTTATTCCCTCTCGCCTTGCTATAATATGCGGCAAGCTTTGCAACCTTAGTAAGGGTACTGTCTGGAACTTCATCATCACCGCTTTTTATCAGAACATGTGAGCCCGGAATTCCAAGCGTGTGCAACCAATAGTCAGTTGCTCTGCCAATTTTAGTGATAATATAGTCGTTTTGGCGGTTATTTTTGCCAACATATACACAGTACCCATCAATATCAAGGGTCAAAATCCGACTTTCATCAACATCTTTTTTCTTTTGCTTATCGTTTTTTTTAAGATACCCTGCAATTGTAAGCTCCTCTTTTATATCTGAAATATCCCTCTCATCTGAAATCTCACAAACAGCATGACTTACTGACTCAAGATACACAAGTTCTTCTTGTCCGCTCGAAATTTGCTCTTGCAAAATTTTTTCACCACTTTTCGCCTTCTGATACCGCTTAAAATACATATTTGCGTTAGCAGACGGGCTTTTTGTGACATCCAGAGGTATCTTGACTTCCTCTAAATCTTCAGTGTAATAGTTTTGTACTTTACAGTACGAATCACCCTTGTTAATGCTATGCAAATTCGCCGTTATCAGCTCTCCATATATACGGTATTTCTCTCTATCCTTGAAATTATCAAGCTCAATTTTTTGATTATTTATCCTCTTTTCGGTACGAATAAGTGTATTTTGTACAAATTTAGTGATTTCAGCAGCTTTAGCTTTAAGGCGTACTATCCTATCCTTAGTCATGTAAAAATCATCAAGAAGCTCACTGTAACTCGCTTTTTCGATCTGCTCCCTCGTACTGCCATATTGCAAGATATCTGTGAAGGTAAAATCAATTGGCTCTTTGGCAGAATTTAACAAAATTACAGGCTTGTCTGTTGTCTCACTTAGAATTTCAGTAAGCGCCTTTAATATGTTAATCCTCTCAAGCGGATCGAGCTCACTCATTCGCTTATCTACTCCGCCTGTTGCTAAATATACAGCTTCCCTTGAAAGCAGTGGAGAAATCCCCAAAACGGTAGAAAGAAGAAATTTATCTGCTAAAACATCCTCTTTTGAGGACAAAACAATGTCTTTAATAATATTATACTCTGAGTCAAAATTATACTTTTCCTGTTTTGCAGGCAGTTTATACTTAACGCCCGCAATAAGCTCACGCCCTCTTTCTTCACTGATATCAATATAGGACATTGCCGCAATTATATGCCCTGTTTCACTTGTCAAAATGACATTACTAGCACGCCCAAGCAATTCAACAATCAAGACTTTTTGCGTGATATCTCCAAGCTCACCCATTGCTTCAAATGTGATTTTACATACACGCTCAAAAGGCTGGCTACTAACTGAAACAATCTTTGCATTGCCAAGATGCTTTCGCAAAAGCATACAAAACATTGGTGCTGATGCAGGATTTTCAAACTTTTCATTCGTTATATGCACCCTTGGATTATTCTGCGACGCACTCACTAAAAGTCGCATATTCCCCGACTGCCCTCGTAGTGCGAATGTGATTTCCGTCCGTGAGGGTTGGTGGATTTTATCTACTCTAGCTTTTGCAAGCTTTCCATTTAATTCCCTTGCAACTTTCGCAAGAAAAATCGAATCAAGAGGCATGTTCTCCCCCTCTCTTAGAAATATGTTTCACTATAAAATCGTCGAATGACTCTGAAACTACAACTTCGACTCCATCAAAAGCATTTTTTAATAGCTTTTCCAACGCTTTTACAAGCATTCTCTCAGACTCAAAATGTCCTATATCCAAAATATTCTTGCCCATTTCCTGCGCCATTAGATATGTGTGATGCTTAACCTCTCCTGTGATGAATGTATCACAGCCCATTGAATATGCAGCCTTAGCAAACGAGCTGCATGCACCGCCGCCCACAGCAAATTTTTCTACATCAGTGTTGCCGACACAGCGAAGTGACGTGCAATTTGTACTTTCTGCAACTATTTGAGCAAATTCTTCAATCGGCATTTTCCTCTCAAGTACTGCATATCGCCCTATATTATATTCAATGCCATCTTCCTTACCCACTACAATACCCTTCTCCTTAATTGGGAGTTCAATCTGTTCAAGCAACATATCATTAACGCCGCCTTCAGCTATATCCGCATTTGTGTGCATAGCAATGACAGCAATGTCACTCTTCACCAAATCTATCACCTTGTCCGCAATATGATTGCCTTTTACAAGTGAGCGCCCCAAATCAAAAAATAGTGGATGATGTGAAATAATCAAATCAGCTGAAATATTCTTTGCCTCAGCAATTACAGAATTTGTGCAATCCAGTGCAAGCAAAATCTTGTTAATTTCCCTCTCCTTATCTCCAATTAACAGCCCTGCATTGTCCCACTTCATCATGCTGTCAAGCGGTGCAAACTTAAACAGTTCCTCACAGATATTTTTTAACTTCATTTTCCAGCTCCTCCAGTAATAAATTTATATAATTTACCCTATTCATATCGCCATTCTTACCAAAAACTATACCATCACGCTCAACAGTAAGTTGCCGCCTTAATTTGTCAAAATATGCTTTAATGTCAGTTTTTATACCATTTATATGCCCAATTTCAATTGAAACTAAATCTAAACTTTGTGTCTTAATCGTTTTTTTACACAAAAAAGCATTATACACACGGTATTTTTCAGTACAAGTGTATTCTTTCACTATTTCATAACCATGTTGTAAAACATATTCTCTAACCAGTGGTAAATCGGTCTGAGGCTGTAAAATAATGTCATGATTTTCATTTAAATTGCAGGCATTTTTTAATATCTCCACAATGACTTCGCCACCCATTCCAGAAATGACAATCACATCTGTACTGTCAAAGTCAATTGCCTCAAGTCCAAATGCCTGTGTAACTCTTATTCTCTCTGAAAGCCCACTAAAAGCCTTCTCATACTTATTTATATTCGCTCTTGCTCTCTCGCACGGCCCTTCTTTTATATCACTAGCTATCGCGCTTTCACACAGCCCACTCATTATCAAATAAATTGGCACATAAGCGTGGTCAGTACCAATATCAGCTACTGTTGCGCATTTATTTACAAGATTTGCTGTCATCAGCAGGCGATTTGATAGTTTAGGCAAATTCATTCTTATGCACCTCACAGCTTGATTTAATCACTTATCCAAAAAAAGAGCAACCCGAGGGCTGCTCTTTGGACGTTTATACAGATTGGCTATTAACCATTCTCCTTCATTCTTGCAAAGCAATCGCTGCAATAAACAGGCCTGTCATCACGTGGTTGAAATGGTACTTTGCAGTCTGTGCCACAATCAGCACATGTCGCAGAATACATTTCTCTTTGCTGCTTAGCAGCGTTCTTTCTTGTGTCACGGCAAGGTTTGCAACGTTGTGGCTCGTTTTGGAACCCACGCTCTGCATAGAACTCTTGCTCGCCGGATGTAAAGACGAACTCATTTCCGCAATCTTTACACTCAAGTGTTTTGTCGTTGTACATTTTTCTTTCCTCGCTTCGGTTAAATATATCTCAGTCTACAAGTCGGAGTTTCCCCTCTCGTGTAGGAATGAGCGAAGTTTTCGCTTGAGCCTAGTCGTTGCATTGTCAACAGACTTTGGGCTCTTTCCAAGCAATAATGCAACATCAATGTAATTCTTTCCGCCTAAAAGATGCAAAAACACTTTAGTTTCAAATGGGCTGAGTATCGCTAAAAATTCTTCAAAGACCTTCTTATACGACATTTTTTTAATAATGTCTTCCGTGAAATCATTTAACTCATTACCAAAATATTTTGTGGCTCTCGGATAACTTTCAATTGGAACATATTCATTAAGTATTCTATTCTTGTTGCTACTTTCTCGTCTGTATATATCATGAAATCGATTTTTAATGCACGCCTTAGCATATGCTATGAAACTTCCTTCACCCGAGAAAGTGTTCACCGCCATTACAAAAGCAATTGACGCCTCTTGGAATGCATCATCCTCATCAAAACCGATTATGTGAAAGCTTTTCGCAGCATTTTTTATCAAAGGATAAAATGCTAGAAAAAGTTCCTCAAACGATTTTGGGTTTTTATCTTTTGATTTATCCACTAAATTGTTTAGTTGCAATTTGTCGTCTTTCAAAAGAATCACCTTTCAATATATATACCGCAGTTTCAATTATACATAATCGATATTCATTTGTCAAGAAAAATATTTGAAAATATTCAAAATTTTTTTACAATTAATTTTTCTACATATTTCGATTAAAATTTACTCATATCTTCCAAAAACAATGATTCTCTGACAATTCTTGTGCTAATTATACTTATTTTAGGACAATATTCGCGTATAGCTCTTAAAAGGTACTCAGGGTTTAGATTCTCACTACCAGAGCTTTTTACAATTGTTGTTATGTTTATGTTACATTTGTTACTTTTTTTAACATTAATTTCAACAATTAGGGGCAGAATATTAACTTCTTTCAATGCCTTTTTTGACTTTTTTAGAAGTGTTATTTCGTCTCTTTTAAATACATCTTCAATTGCTTTTACCATACCCTCGTCACATTCTTGCGACATCGTCATGTAAATTGTATATTCAGAAAATGCAATTTTTCCGATTTGATTAACTGGCTCTACCGCCCTAATCACAGAAATCCCATCCGGAAGCGTATCATTCAATCGACTCACTATCTCTTCATATGGCAGAAATTCCTCTAATGTGAATTCACAGACATCGCATTTGCTCTCATATCCAAGGGAAAGCGGCTGGCTGAACACTAAATAGGCAATCGGATTAAAACCCTGTGTGTACTTAACAGGTAAATTGGAGCGAGCCATCGCCCTTGCGAATACACGAATCATATCAAGATGCGATATATAGGCGCATATGCCTTCTTTCATAAATGTAATTTGAACTTTTTGCATATAAAATACCTCTAATACAATTTATCTGTCACAATCAACACCAAAACATACTGACGCTCCACAATTTGCACATGAAATCTTACAGTTTGGCGTTGTAGCGGCAATTTTAGCCTTATCAGACTCTGAAATCAGATGTTCCTTAGTTACACCGATGTCAACAAAATCCCACGGTAAAATCTCATCATAATCACGCTCACGGTAGTTATAGAAATCAAAGCTAAGACCCTGCTCTTCGAGTGCCGCTGTCCAAGCCTCATATAAAAACTTGTTATCCCAACCGTCAAATTTAGCACCACGCTTGAATGCACCGAGGATGACTTCTCCAACTCGTCTATCACCTCTTGCTAATAATGCTTCAACATGCCCCATTTTTGTCCCATGATACTTAAAAAACACTTTATTGCTTTTGATGTTTCCCTTTATAAGCTGAAATTTCCTATCAATTATCTCACTTTTATCCTGTGCACACCATTGGAAAGGTGTGTATGGTTTAGGAATAAAGCTAGCACAGCTTATTGTCACTTTTACAGGCTTTGCTCTATTTCTATTCTCAGTTCTGTAAAAAACTTCTACAATTTTTTCACCAAGAGTAGCAATCCCGAGCATGTCCTCATCTGTTTCATAAGGCAATCCTGCCATGAAGTATAGCTTAATTGAGTTATATCCGCCACTAAAAGCTATGCCTGCTGTGCTCAAAATCTCCTCTTCAGAGATATTCTTATTTATAACATCACGCATACGCTGTGTGCCTGCTTCAGGCGCAAAGGTCAAACCACCCTTACGCACTTTTTGTATTTTTGCCAATAGTTCGCTGTCGAAATTGTCAATTCTAAGTGACGGCAATGACACTGATATATGCTTGTCATCGCACCAAGATAACAACATGTCTGTAAGGTCTCCGAGCTCTGAATAGTCTGTTGTCGAAAGTGACAACAATGAGAGTTCATCATATCCTGTATTTGCAATAAGCTCTTTTGCGCACCTGTCAATCGTCTCTTTGCTTTTCTCTCTAATAGGGCGATAAATATATCCGGCTTGACAAAAACGACATCCTCTTATACAGCCTCTAAAACACTCCACCATGACACGGTCATGCACAATATTGCAAAAGGGAACCACGAAATCTTTTGGATAGTGCACCTTGTCCATATCCTTGACAATTCTCTTCTTAATAACGGCGGGTACATCGGAAAATAGCGGTGTAAAGCTTTTTATCTTTCCATCATCAAAATATTCTGTTTCGTACAGACTTGGGACATAAATTCCTTCAATTTTCGCTAATTCCCGTAGATATGTACTTTTTTCAGTACATCCATCTGACTTAAGTTTATTGATTAAATCACAGACTTCAACATTGACCTCCTCTCCTTCACCCATGATGAAGAAGTCAAAAAAGTCAGCAAGTGGCTCAGGATTATATCCACATGAGCCGCCAGCATGAACCAGCGGGAACAATTCTTTTCTATCCGCAGCTAAAAGCGGTATCTCTGCTAGCTCAAGCATATTAAGAATATTTGTGTAGTTTAATTCTGTTTGCAATGTGAAACCGAGCAGATGAAATTCCGACAAGTCAGAATAGCTCTCAAGCGCATATAAAGGGAGTTTCCTCTCTCTAAGCATCTCCTCCATATCGTCACATGGCGCAAAAACACGCTCGCACCA
>CAYJIE010000078.1:0-11254 GCA_964370145.1 uncultured Oscillospiraceae bacterium | reverse complement strand
GGCAATCATGCTGCATACTGCGCATCTAAATATGGTGTGGTGGGGCTGTCTGAAGTTGCACGCATGGAACTTTCATCTCACAATGTAAGAGTTATGAGAATTTGTCCAGGGGCTGTGGCGACTGAACTTTTAAGCCACACGACAAGTGAAACTATTAAAGAGGGATACAATCAGTGGAAAGAGGGCGTTGGCGCGGTGAATATCACAGCGCAAGATGTTGCGAAGACAATAAAATTCGCATATGAATTACCACAGGGTGTGAATCTTCGTGAAATTCAAATTGCTGATACAAAACAAGACGCATAGACAAAGAATCGCAATTTTCGGCGTTGTGTCTATAAGTGAAACGCCTGTTATACTAAATAAAAAAACAGTCTGAGTATTCAATACTCAGACTGTTTTTAGTTATGTTAACAAACTTCATAAATAATGCTGTTTCCTTTTTTGCCAACGACTTTAATTTGCTCTAAATATTTTAGAACAGTTAGAGCAGTTCTGGCAATTCTAATATTTGTCCCGCTGTGCTCCATGAAATCCTTTGATCCAAAGTTGCAAGGGATTGTAGTGGGAATGAGCTTTTTGTAATCCTCCACGCTGTTGATATCAAGTATATCATAAATTTCATTTGGAATCATCTCATGGCGACTGGAGCCTTTTTTCTTATTTTCACTCCACCCGTCTAAATTTCTATACTCATCCACATCAATAAGAATTAATTTGATTTTCAAACTTGGCTCAGGTAAAAGTGATTTAATTTTATAGAGCTCATAAAAAGCTTGATAAAAATTGCCTGTTTTTGGACTTTTTCGCCTTTTGCTGACTTCACCTGTGACTGCGTCTATCCAATGAAGATATTTAATATGGGCAATTGGGTAGACCAATGTGACTTCACTGTTTTGTAAAAGAAAGGAAAGCTTGTTGCGTATTGAATTGAAGTTTCTCGTCTGAATTTCAGTTATACCATTTTCGTTGACGATATCGGCATAATATCTCCCGATTTTCACTTCATGCTTTGAGATGCATGGCTCGATCGTATGTTTTAATATGGAGTGCAGTGACTTTTCGTTGAGCATGCCAATGCCATTTCGCTCGCGCTCATTATCTAAAATTTTAATTTTTGCTATTTCAAATTTTTCTCTCATTTCACACCTTTTTGCAAAACAACAGCGTTTGAAGTCATTTTTTTGCTGACATTATTATAAATTAGAAATGCGACTGCGCAGGAGATAAAATCGGATATTGGCTGTGCATATACTGCGCCGTATAACCCGATTGCATGGTTCATAATCAAAACCAGTGGGATGAAGAAAAGCCCTCGGCGGCTGATGTTTAGAATGAGCGATGCGCTTGCGGCGCCGATTGCCTGCATGGAATTTATGAAAACGAATAGCATTCCAAGCACGCAAGAACTGGAAAGCAACACTTTTGAAAATGACATTGCGTAGTCATAGGCCTGTGCGTCGTTTAGGAATGCACTAACAAGAAAATCTAAGCTAATTAAGCAAAATCCCCAAAGTGCCACACCCATGACGAGGCTAAATATAAGCGAATATTTCATGATGTCCTTAAATTTGTTGAAATTTTTCGCTCCGAAGGCATGTCCGAAAAGTGGTTGGACGCCAAGCCCGAAGCCAATGCAGACATATGAAGTGATGGTGGTGATTCTCATTGAAACGCCCATTCCGGCAACAGCTAAATCGCCGTAATTTGCCATGAAACCGTTGATTAGTATTGTTGAAATACTCATGACTAAGCTTGCAAGAGAGGAGGGGATGCCGATTTTGAGCACCTCTCTAATCGTGTTTTTATCAAAAGTGAAATCTTTGATTTTTATGCTTAGTTTGCTCTTTCCCTTTGTCATGAACAAAATATAAAATAGAGCCGCAGACATATTCCCGATGACGGTTGCAATGGCGGCACCTGAAATTCCAAGCCCGAAACCGAGGATAAATACGGGGTCTAATGCAATGTTGATGACATTTCCGATGACCATGCCCATTGCGGCGGTTTTTGGTGCCCCCTCCGCCCTAATGATATTGGAAAAAGCGGAAGTTATCAGTGAAAACGGGCTGACGAGTGACAGAATGCTTAAATACTCCACAACTAAAATCATTGTGTTGCTACTTGCTCCAAAAAGCTTTGCAATTGGCTGTGCAAAGATAAATAAAACTGCGCCGATTGAAAGACCAAGGGCAGTCAAGCTCCAAAAGCAAAAAGCGCTGACCCTCTTTGCATATGCCGCATCACCCTTGCCAAAGCTTCTTGCAATCAGTGAAGTTCCGCCCATGCCGAATACAAGGCTTAGCGCCATAAAAATCATGAAGATAGGGGAGGCGATTAACACTGCCGCAACTTGCAAATCGTCATTTGTCTGAGCGACAAAAAACATATCCGCCATATTGTATGCTAAACTCATAACCATCGACAATATAGCTGGCATCACATTGCTTATAATAAGCTTGGGGATGCTCTCTTCGCCAATTTGTTTTTTCATATAATCTCCCTCTAATTTGGTGGCATGACCCACATGGATAAATTCCACCGCAAGGCATTTGGCACTTCGATAAATCGAAATATTAGAACATTTAGATATATTATAACAGAAGAATGTGAACGATTCTAGCAAGAAAGAATCTTTGAGTGCAGGGAATCTTGAATAGAAACGAAAAAAAGCTGGTGTCGCAAATTAATACAGCAAAAAGAGGGCGCTTCACATCTCGCCCTCTTTTTGCAATATCAATATTCATTTAGTTCTGATACATCCGCTTCTTCGAGCCTTTTCGCCAAATCCTCGCTGTCGATTTCGTCATATGGGAAATACTCAACCCTAAACGCATAGTTTCCCTCTGCATTGTAGACGCCAAAGCTGAAATATGCAAAGCCCATGTCCGCATCATCAAAGGCTTTTTTTATGTTCTTTAGCGCTTGTGCTCCGCGCTCAAAGCTGTCTACGCCATCTGCGAAATTCAAGCTCACATCAAGCATACCCGATGTTTTTCCAAGCTCACTCACATCATATTCTTTATCGAGCTCTAAACTTCGACCGTCAATTGTGACAATGTCAATATTGCCTAATCCTGGGATATATTCAGCATCCTCGGCTGAAATTAAATTAGCGTGCGTGTGAAAATATTTGCCGTCAAAAAAATCATCAAGATCTAATTCATCGAAAATTACATCTGCCTTGTGTCGGTACTCCTCGCCAATTCGAGTCAAGACATTCCAACCATCAGTGATGTTGTTTTCGTACAAATCGCGCTGGAGTCTTCCTGTGAGGCTGTAATACAGGCTAAAGTGCAAATCTTCAACAGTTTCACTTTTTACGTTCACATAGTAATTCGTGGACTTGAAGTTAAAGCCTATTTCACTTGTCAAATCTAAATCGCCGTAGTTTTCCTCGATGTATTTTTTTGAGTTGACTTCAACTAGGAATTTTGAAATCGGATTTCCTACAAGTCCGTTTGTAAAATATAAAATTGTGGCGATTAATGCTAGTGCAACAATAATGGCGATGAATTTAACTGTCTTTTTCATTAGTTTGCTCCTTCCTAAATCCAAAATGAAGTAAAAAACCGATTAGAATTCCCAGTGAGACAAGGGAAAAATAGATGAGTGCCCATGAGAATGGCACGGCGAAAGCTTGCAAGAAGTAGCCATCAAATGCTAGTCCGATGCTGTCACTAAGCCAGCGTAGATATACGAGGGCAAAAACGCTAAGTGCCACAAATATTGATTTGTGCTTTAGTGTAAAGAAACTTGCAAGCCCAATTGCCGGCATGATTAGCACATTGTAGAACATGAACTGATTTGCAGAAAGACTTATTCCAAAAAGAATGCAAAGCGAGATAACAACAAAGCTTATTTTTGCGACATGTTTTTTTAACTTGCTTATAATATTTTTATCGCTTTCCCCAAAACTTATTTCTTCGCCATAGATAGCTTTGCAAGCTTCGCAGCTTTGCATATGCAGAAATACTGCTTTTTGGCTGTCTGTGCTTGCAACTTCATCTTTAACTAGCGGCATTAAATCTTGGCAGATTTCACATGATATTTTATTCATAAGAGTAGCCCTCCTTTATCAAAATTTCCTTTAACTTTTTCTTTGTTCTAAAGTCGATGACCCTTGCAGAACTCTCTGAAATTTCAAGCTCTTTTCCAATTTCATGGAAAGAATACCCCTCGACACGCATTAAAACGATTTTTTTCGCTTTCGCAGATTCTTCGTCTAGTAAGCTCTGTAATCTTTGCAAGCTGTCTTTGTCAATCACATTTTCAACCTCGCAAAAATCCGCCTCGCTGATATAGAGGAGAAGTCGCTCGCTAAGCCCCTGATTTCGCTTTTCTTTGCGAATGAATTCAAACCATTTTAATCTCGCAATTCCAAAAAGCCATGTTTTTATATCGCTGTCACCTCGGAAAGTGGGCAAAGATTTTATAGCAGAGAGAAAAACTTCGGAAGTCAAATCTTCTGATACATCTCGATTTTGCGATAGGTGATATAAAAAATAGTATACATCTTTTTTATATGACTCATATAAGTAATCAATTTTCATCCCTTGCCCCCCTTTCACTCAATTAGTGATAGTTACAGCGTTTTTGTTACAAGATTTTTTTATTTCTTAATATCTGTGCAAAACTCTTACAAACAAAAACAATCACAGGTCTCATTATAACATTGATAGCTTTCGTTTGCAATGGCGTTTTTAATCGTTGCTGCTTTAGAAAATGATAAAATTATTAAATAAAAGTGAAAAAATGAACAGAACTTATCAATAACTCTTGCCCTTTTGTAGTGGAATATGTTATTATAGGAGTTGCAAAAAGTATAGGTGGATAAAATTCGCTTGCTAAATGCATATTCTTATTCGAAACGGTCGATTAAAAAGGGAGAAACGGAGCAATTACATGTTTGAGATACTATCAAGGCAAGAACTAAACAAAACAGTCACAAAACTTATAATTCATGCACCGCTTATTGCAAGAAAAGCAAAAGCCGGGCAATTTGTAATAATAAGGGCGACGTCAGAGTCGGAGAGAATTCCTTTGACAATTGCCGACTATAACGAAAAAGACGGTAGTATAACCGTGATTTTTCAAGTTGTCGGATATGCGACAATGGAGCTAAACAGCTTGGTTAAGGGCGATTTTGTCCGTGATTTTGTAGGGCCTCTTGGCAGAGCGAGTGACCTTGAAAACTTAAAGAAAGTAGCAGTGGTCGGTGGAGGTGTCGGCTGTGCGATAGCATATCCGGTTACAAAGGCGTTGCATGAGAAGGGCTGTGAAGTTCATAGTATACAGGGCTTTAGAAATAAGGATTTAGTGATTTTAGAGGAAGAGTTTGCAGCGGTGAGCGATAGGCAAATTATAATGACGGACGATGGCTCTTATGGCGAGAAAGGTCTTGTTACAAATGCGCTTAAAGAGCTAATTGAGAGCGGCAATCAATATGATGAGGTAATCGCAATCGGGCCTGTCGTCATGATGAAATTTATTGCACAGCTGACGAAAGAGTACAATATAAAAACCACTGTTTCCATGAATCCGATTATGATTGATGGCACGGGGATGTGCGGCGGTTGCCGCTTGACAGTTGGCGGTAAAATCAAGTTTGCCTGCGTGGATGGCCCTGATTTTGACGGACATCTAGTCGATTTCGATGAGGCGATATCAAGAAATAATATTTTTTCGGATATTGAGAAACATGACAGGGAGACAGCATGCCATCTCCTAAATCAGGAGGTGCAATAATGGCGAATATGTCAAATGTTAAATGCCCGATGCCTGTACAGGATCCGAAAATCAGGAACACTAATTTTTCTGAAGTGGCACTGGGTTATGATATGGAGACCGCAATTGAGGAGGCGAAGCGCTGTCTAAATTGCAAAAACAAGCCATGCGTGGCAAAATGCCCTGTTGGAGTGGACATTCCGAGATTTATAACGCAAATCGCACAGGGGGATGTCGAAACTGCATATAAGACGATAACCGAGCAAAACGCACTACCTGCTGTATGTGGACGAGTGTGCCCTCAAGAAAGTCAATGCGAAGGCGTATGTGTTCGAGGGATTAAAGGCGAGAGCGTGGCGATTGGCAGACTTGAGCGATTTGCGGCGGACTATCAAAGAGAAAAAGGAAGTGTAATAGTTGAAAAGCCAACCTTAAACGGCATGAAAGTTGCCGTAGTTGGCGCAGGCCCTGCAGGGCTTACGACGGCAGGGGAGCTTGCGAAAAAAGGATATGCCGTGACTATTTTTGAAGCATTGCACACAGCAGGCGGCGTTTTGGTATATGGAATTCCTGAGTTTAGGCTTCCGAAAAGCATAGTTGAGGCTGAAATTCAAAATTTGATCGAGCTTGGCGTTGAGATAAAAACCAATATGGTTATTGGCAAAGTACTGACGGTTGATGAGCTGTTTTGCGAGGGATATGAGGCGGTGTTTATCGGAAGTGGCGCAGGGCTACCTAATTTCATGAATATCAAGGGTGAGAATTTGAAGGGTGTGTATTCGGCGAATGAGTACCTCACTCGAATTAATCTTATGAAGGCATATAAAAAAGACAGCCACACTCCGCTTCGTAAAACGGATAAAGTAGCTGTTGTCGGCGGTGGCAATGTTGCGATGGACGCCGCAAGATGCGCAAAGAGAATGGGCGCAAAAGAGGTGTATATAATATATCGCAGAGGCATGGAGGAACTCCCTGCAAGGCTTGAAGAAATTCACCACGCAAAAGAGGAAGGGATAATCTTTAAGACGCTGACAAATCCAGTGGAGATTATTGGAGACGAAAACGGCTTTGTAAAAGCGATTAAATGTGTTGAGATGACGCTTGGCGAGCCGGACAACAGTGGAAGACGTAGACCGATTGTGAAAGAGGGCAGTGAATTTATATTGGAAATGGACGCTGTTATTATGAGCATTGGGACATCTCCAAATCCGCTTATCGCATCGACCACCGAAGATATTGAAACGAACAAGTGGGGTTGTCTTGTGACGAATGGCAAAGATGGGCTTACCACCAAAACCGCCGTATATGCAGGCGGCGACGCTGTGACCGGCGCTGCAACGGTTATTTTGGCGATGGGAGCCGGCAAAGACGCCGCCACTGCGATGCATGAATATTTACAGGCGAAGTAGTTTTTAACTGAATGTGCATTTTGTGACTGAATAAAAAATAGGCACCGATTGGGATTGAGCAGACCTTATTGTTAGATGGTTTAAGTCTAACTTGTAGCGCTCAACTTAGTCGGTGCTTTTATTTGTTATAACAACTGGCTATTTATGTTTTTTCTCCACGTCAAGGAGGAATTCTTTCATCGGCAGACCGCCCGCATATCCAACCATTTTCCCTGACGCCCCAATAACCCTGTGACAGGGGACGACGATAAGCATTGGGTTTTTGTTATTTGCCATGCCAACAGCGCGGCATGCCTTCACATTGCCGATTGCAATTGCGATGTCTTTATAGCTTCTAGTCTCGCCATATGGGATATCGCACAGCGCCTGCCATACGCTTTTTTGGAAATCAGTGCCGATTAACTTATATGGGAAGTCAAACTTCTGTCTCTTGCCATCAAAATATTCTGTCAGTTGCGAATAGGAAAGCTCGGTTAGCTCGTTTTTCTTACCAAAATCCTCGACATTCTCGTCGGGGATTTTCTTAATAGCTGTGATAAAATCATATGCATAATCAAACTTAAAATAGCCAAGCTTTGTTTTGTAAATTGCAAATCCAATCATGTCTTGTGCTCCTTTCGATATGCCGCAGGCGACATATTCGCCCTATCCTTGAAAAATTTATAAAATGCGGACAGACTACTAAAGCCAACGGAAAATGCGATATCAATAACCTCGTTGTCAGTCTTAGTCAACAGCCGTAACGCCTCATTGTATCTAAGGTCGTTGACATAACTGCTTGGGGTCATCCCATATTCCTCCCTAAAAAGCTCCACCATTCGCTTACGAGATAATCCAATCTTGTCCATTTCCGCATTCAAATCCTGTGTTTCACTAAACATTTCATCAATGAGTGCCTTGAGTTTTTCTGCAATTTCCCTCATCGGTTTGTAGTCGAGCAAATCACTTCTGCACCGCTTGCACGGCCTGTATCCAGCATGTTTTGCATCATCTGAAAGTTCAAAAAAATCTACATTTTCAACTTTTGGTTCCTTTGATTTGCATGATGGCCTACAATAAATTCCAGTGGATTTCACAGCGTAGAAAAAAATGCCGTCATAGCTTTCATTGTTCTGAAGAACAGCGTCATACATTTCTTCGAAAGATAAATTGTGAAATTGCTTGCCCATTTTTAACCTACTTTCGTCGCATCGACTTAATAATCTCTTTGGTAGCTTTGTCAACTTGCAAAGATTCTCTGATTTTTTGCAATGCTTTATTATATGTATCGTCGTCTAAGTTGTTTTTTAGTAAATATTGCATCGTCTCGTCGGGGAATTTAACAAAACACATGGACAGGCACCAAGCCACAGCCATCTTTACATAATAGCAATCATGCGTAATGACATCTAAAATAAACAAAATATCGTCTAAATATGCTTCTTCTATATAGTGGAACAAAAGCATGACAACAACAAAACGAATTTCATATGCCTCATTTGACTGATGGTAGCTTTGCAGAAATTTCCAAACACGCTCCCTATGTTCACGCACGATTTTAAGCTCATTGCAAAAGCTGTCGCATAGCGACCAATTTGTGATTTTGGGAACATAGAGCGCAATTTGTTCGAGCATAACCTCAATATCCTCACGCATATTCCCAATTATAAGCGCTTTTAGCATGGTCTCTTCAAAATATAAATCATTTGCGTTGTCAAGAAATTCAATCGGATTTTCTTTGACGATGCGCTTTGCGATTTTTCTAATCATAGGAATGCGCACGCCGATTAAATTGTCGCAATCTGGGATAAGAGAGGAGGCGAATTCTCGAAATTGCTCTTCACTTTGCGAAAACAACTCTTTTCGCACTTGAAATTCTCTTTCGTACATAGATGCTCCTTTTATTTTAGTGCGCATCGACATATTTTTGCAGCTCATCGTGATATGCAACCATGTCGAGATTACCCTGTTCTGTTTTTTTGCTCAAGAGTAAGTCTGGGAGATATTGAGGGGTTTTTCCACCAATTGCCATCGATTTGATGCAGGTCACACATTGCACAGCGACATCTTGACAGGGCATTTGTGCCGCTCGCTTTTTCTGCAGAACAGTGAGCTCTTCGCTACTCACTTTGCCATATGCTCTGTCGCCACAGCACATAGCCTTCGCTCCTGAAAACTCGCTCTCAACGATGTCTATGTTCATTTTTGCAAGCATGCTTCTGAGCGCTTTTTGCTCGCAAGGTCTCTCGCGATAGCTACATGAGTCGTGCACCGAAAGTGTGAGCCCGCTGTGGTCAGGCAATTCTAAATTAGCAATGCTGTCAAGCACTTCCCAAATTGAGATCGTCTGAATACCCTCATATTCGCCACGCCAACGCCTATCACAGCCTGCACAATTGTTGATGATGGTGCTACCATGCGGCACTTGTGGATCATGCTGACAGCAAATATAATGGGGTTTGACATTGCCGAAGTGTTTTTGCAAAAGTTCTAAAATCTCGTTTGCTGACGTCGGCTGATATATAGCCATGGCACAGCCACCATTCCAATAGCATTTTTCCATGTCAATTGATGAGAGTTCAATTGCCTTAATCTGCTCCATAATAAAACCTCCATTTGTTATAATAATATCTGATGTATTTATTATAGCGCATAATATGTGCAAAGTCTTCCTAAAATTGTACGTTTAATTTTTAGAATTTGTATAATATAAAATCATGCTGAGAACTGCTTCATCTTCGCCGACACTTGCATATGAATGGGTGACATCAGCCTTAAATCTAATTGAGTCACCCTCTTGCAATAAAAAAAGCTCCTCAGCGACTTTGATTTCGACACAACCCTTAAAAACGGTGATATATTCCTCAGTGCCTAAGATATGTGGGCTGGCTTGAAGTTTGCCGCCTTCAAGAATTTTGATGCGATATGTCTCAAATGAACGCTGTTCATTAAATGCAAAAACAGGGTAATTTAAATATTTTCCACCACCCTCTATGATGCAATTTTCATTGTCAAGACGGACAATAGTTGCAGGGC
This sequence comes from uncultured Oscillospiraceae bacterium, assembly GCA_964370145.1. Taxonomy (GTDB): domain Bacteria; phylum Bacillota; class Clostridia; order Oscillospirales; family Feifaniaceae; genus CAYJIE01. The sequence goes on along the minus strand of CAYJIE010000078.1, from coordinate 1,103 downwards.
TGTCGTCTTGCTCTGTAAGGGAAGTAAACGGAACTTTATAGCCATTTGCTATCTTCCACAACACAGTTATTGTAGGATTTGCATCGCCACGCTCAATTTGCGCAAGCATGCTCCGCGAAACACCTGTGAGACTTGCCGCGGTGTCAAGTGTGAGTTTCTTATGCTCTCTTATACTTTTTATGTTCTTAGCAATCGCCAAATTGATATTAATAAAAAACACCTCGCAATCTTGACAAAATATTGTAGTCATGATAAAATGTATGATATATTACACTAAATGTACAATATATCGGAAATAACATATTGTATTATAAGTGCAGTATATCACATTATTTCATAGGAGGCAAGAGAAATGTTCAGCTGGGTAAATTTTTTGACATATGCAGTGGTGACGGCGATAACGCCTGGACCGAATAATATAATGTCCATGTCGAATGCAGGTAGAGTCGGGTTTAAGAAAGCCCTGCCGTTTAATTTTGGTGTATGGTTTGGCTTTACCGGAGTTATCATCGTGTGCACTTTGCTAAGTAATTTGCTTTCAACACTTATTCCGATAATTGAGTTCCCGATGCTTGTAATCGGTGCGTCATATATGCTGTATCTCGCGTGGCAAACTTGGAAAAGCGACGGGGAAATTGAGGAGAGCAACTTAAAAACAGGATTCTTATCAGGCGCATTACTACAAGTTGTAAATCCGAAAGCATACATATATGTGATTGTGTCCATGCAGGCATATATCCTCCCGTTTTTTGCCGGAAATATAGTAGCTTTGCTATCATTTGCCATGGTGCTCTCGGTGATTGCGTTCATCTGTGTTTTGCTTTGGGCGGTTTTTGGCTCAGTGTTCAAATTGCTGTTCTCGAAATATTCAAAAATAACAAACACAATAATGGCGCTTTTGCTTGTGTATTGTGCGGTGTCATTATTTCTATAAAAAATATATATAGTACAAAAAAAAGACAGTTACACTGTCTTTTTTTGTACTATCAAAGCTTTTCTAAGAGCAGGTGATTGAAATAAGCAATTTTAATATAGTCTGGGTTTTTAAGAAGTTATGCCTCAACTTTAAGAATATCTTCCACCAAAATTTCACGACTTGAAAT
>CAYJIE010000077.1:0-11484 GCA_964370145.1 uncultured Oscillospiraceae bacterium | reverse complement strand
GCACTTCCTTATAGGAGATGCAAGCAGCTTTCGTAGTGAAATGCAAACAGCTTACGAAGTAAGATGCAAGCAGCTTTCGTAGTGAAATGCAAACAGCTTACGAAGTAAGATGCAAGCAGCTTCAGTATGAAGATGCTATAGTCGGTGCTTTTAACGAGAAGGTTCCACCCGTTCCCATTCCGAACACGGCAGTTAAGCTTCTCCGTGCAGACAATACTTGGCTGGAGACGGCCCGGGAAGATATGTCAGTGCCGGCACAAAAATAGACGAGTTATACTCGTCTTTTTTTGCGTCCTTTTGCAGTTGCGTAGGAGAGCAGGGAGTCGTTGCTTTTGTGATATTTTTGAGGTGATAAATTGCCCTTATAACTTAACATTAGTGAATGGCTATACTTAAAAAATTTATGGAACAGAACTGCTTGTTGAATTAAACCCTTTCTATTTAATAATAAAAAGCAGAGGCTAGCTCTGCTTTTATTATTAAAACTATCCGCTAAATGAGTGAACTACAACAGCTATCACCTGAGTGAAGACTGAAATGACAACTAACATTCTCGTGATTTGCATAATTGCAAGTTTTGGACTTCTAACACCCATATCCACACTTATCAGCGCCATATCCGATGCCCCTGCAGGTATAGAGGCAAGCATAGACTCTTTTATGCCAAAGCCACAATATTTTTGCAAGAGTTTCGACATTATGACACATGCAATAAAATAGCCGATCATCATAACAAGTGCTGGGAAGAAAACATATCTGAGATTTCCAAGTGAGTCAACAGAAATCGTTGTACCTATGTATGCCCCTGCGAACACCTGAGCAATCCGCACAGCTATTTTGGGGAGCGTTGCCTCATTGAAGTACCGCTTAGCCAATATCGTCGCTAGAATCGCGAAAATGAGCGTTCCTCCGGCAATATCAACATAGGTGCCTATCATTCCACCGATGAACGCCGCCAACATAGCAATTGCAAGCCCACGATGGCTGTATTTTGTCCGCTCAACAGAAACTGAATCGTCTTCAGATTCAAAATCGCCCTCATGCCTTCCAAAAAATTTTATAATACTGGGGAAGACACCAAGTGATGTGACCAGACGTATGAATTGCATGAGGACAATTGTCGCAGTATCTCCGCCCATCTCAGAAGCGATTATTGTTACATCAGTCATTCCACCCGGAGTGCAGGACATCATTGCTGTGATTAAATCCATGTCACTAATTGCACTGAGGATAAATCCCATTGATATATTGAGGATAAGAAAACAGCTGAGCACAATTGCAAGTGGCTTTGCCAGCTTCTTCATGCCGTCGATGCTCTCCTTTGTGATTCCCACGCCGATAAAGGCACCTGAAATCATCTGCGCAAACAGTTTTGCTTCATATGGCATATATGCTCTATGCGTGGCTAAATTCAGCAGAATTACACCAAAAATTCCGCCAATAAGCATGCCGCCGGGTATTTTTAGTTTTAATAAGATTGTGCCTAAAACGAAAGCCGATAATATTGTAAGTAGAAAATTCACAATAACTCTCCCAAAACAGATTTATAGCTTTTATACGATATGCAGTTACTAAAATAAAAAACAAATTGGATTGCGAGCATGGCGCAATTGATACAACGTGTTGTCGTCACTAGAAGATAATAACCGAATCTATTGTTGTTTGAGGTTATTATATTATAAACGCAGTGAAATGATATAATGATGACATTTCGTGCGGTTGCCCCACAAAGGGCGAGCACGAAGTCGGATACAATGCGTTCTGCAGAACGCAAGTATAATAACCGAATCTATTGTTGTTTGAGGTTATTATACCATATCACAGTAGCAATGGCAATATGTAAAGAATAAAAAATGGGTCTAAGCGCACAGCTTAGACCCATTGTGTTATAAAATTGAACCGTTGATTACGATTGTTTTAACTGCGTTGTCATCTTTTGCTGCGTCAGCGCCGCCATTTCTTCTGTACTCAAAATATTTAAGCGCAACTGGGCCAAAAAGCGCATAACTCAGCACATCTTCTTCGCAATCTCTGATATCTTCCGGAAGCTCCATACGAAGTTTCTCCATCTCTGGCGCAATATCATCGGCTGGGCGATAGTCAATCACTTTATCATCGCCAATGATTTTTTTCCTAAAATCAGCGTCAATCTCAAGTGGGCATTTACCATAATCACCACGGACAAGCCCTTTGAATTCTTTTGTAACCATCTTATAACGCTCGCCCATAATCACATTGAAAACAGCTTGTGTACCGACAATTTGTGAAGATGGAGTTACAAGTGGAGGAAGTCCTGCATCTGCTCTAACCTTTGGAACTTCACGTAACACATCGTCAAGCTTATCGCTCTTGCCTGCTTGAGCGAGTTGGCTTACAAGATTTGAGAGCATTCCGCCCGGTACTTGATAAACAAGGGTATTTGCATCTACTCCGAGCAGTTTTGGTTTTAGTAGGTCAACCTCAATGTACTTATCACGGAGCTTCTCAACTTTTTCACGCACCACATTGATTTTCTTCAAATCAAGACCTGTATCATATGGAGTGCCTTCAAGAGTTGCAATCATTGATTCAGTTGCAGGATGGCTCGTGCCAAGTCCGAGTGGTGAGAGAGCAGTGTCGATGATGTCCACACCGGCCTCAATCGCCTTAATATGCGCCATGCTCGCCATGCCCGAGGTATAATGAGAGTGCATGTCAATTGGCACTGTAATCACCTTTTTAAGCTCGCTCACGAGTTCATAAGCGTCGAATGGTTTGATGACACCCGACATATCCTTAATACAAATGCTGTCAACACCGGCTTTTTCAAGCTCAACAGCGAAGTTTACAAAATACTCTGTTGTGTAGCACTCACCGGTTGTATAAGCGATTGCACCTTGCAAATGCACATTGCATTTTTTAGCTGCCGCAATTGCTGTGCGCAAGTTTCTAATATCATTTAGTGCATCAAAAATTCTTATGATATCAATACCATTGTCAACGGATTTTCTTACAAAGCTCTCCACGACATCGTCCGCATAGTGGCGGTATCCAAGGATATTTTGTCCGCGGAAAAGCATTTGAAGTTTTGTGTTGGGCATTGCTTTTCTAATTATTCTAAGTCTTTCCCATGGATCTTCGTTTAAGAATCTTAGGCAACTGTCAAAAGTTGCACCGCCCCACACTTCACAGGAGTAGTAACCGACTTTATCCATATCCTCAAGCAGAGGAATCATATCTTCAATGGGCATTCTGGTTGCAATGAGACTTTGATGTGCATCTCTTAGCAATGTCTCACAAATTTTTACCTTTGCCATATTTTACAGTCCTTTCAATTAACCTATTGTGCAAATTACAGCATCAGTGTCAACCGTGCCGCCTTCAACAACTAGCATTGATGTTACAACGCCGTCGCATGGTGCATAGATTTCATTTTCCATTTTCATCGCTTCAAGGATAACAACAACATCACCCTCTTTGACTGACTGACCTTCTTTTACTAGCACTTTCCAAATGTTACCTGGCATTGGGCTTGTGATTTTTGCACCTGCTCCTGCTGTTGCAGAAACCGCTGGTGCAGCTGCTGGAGCCGCTGGAGTTGGTGCTGGAGCCGCAGCCGGTGTCACAGTTTGACCTGCTTTAATCTCTTCAACCGCGACATCATATGCCACGCCATTTACAATTACATTAAACTTTTTCATATAAAAACTCCTTATTATCCTATATTAATACAAAATACCTTAAATTATCCCAAAATTGAAATCAAAACACCTGCCGCAACCGCAGAGCCGATAACACCAGCGACATTTGGTCCCATTGCGTGCATTAGAAGGAAGTTTGACTTGTCAAATTCTTGACCGACTTTCTGTGAAACCCTTGCTGCCATTGGAACTGCAGATACACCTGCTGAGCCGATGAGTGGGTTGACTTTTCCACCTGAAAGCTTGTACATAATTTTGCCGAACAGAATGCCTGCCGCTGTTCCGAATGCAAAGGCTACAAGGCCAAGGGCGATAATGCCCAGTGTTTGTGCGGAGAGGAATTTTTCAGCTGTAGCTGTTCCGCCAACGGAAATGCCAAGGAAAATTGTGATTATGTTCATAAGCTCGTTTTGAGCAGTCTTGTTAATTCTGTCTACGACGCCTGACTCTTTGAAGAGGTTTCCGAGCATGAGCATACCGACAAGTGTCGCCGCGTCAGGTACGATGAAAGATACAACGAGTGTAACAAGGATTGGGAATGCAATTCTCTCAAGCTTTGAAACTTCTCTTAGTTGCGCCATTTTCACTTTACGCTCTTTATCAGTTGTAAGTGCTTTCATAATTGGCGGCTGTATTATAGGCACGAGTGCCATATAAGAGTACGCCGCAACCGCAATGGGGCCAAGCAAATCTGGAGCGAGTTTTGAAGTGACAAAGATAGCTGTTGGGCCGTCCGCGCCACCGATGATACCGATTGCACCTGCTTCTTGTGGTGTGAAGCCGATGACCATTGCGCCAATGAATGTAAAGAAAATACCCGCTTGAGCCGCAGCGCCAAGAAGGAAACTTTTTGGATTGGCAATCAGTGGCCCGAAGTCCGTCATACAGCCAATTCCAAGGAAGATTAGCGGTGGGTAAATTCCAAGTTTTACACCTTGATATAAATAGTAAATTAGGCTTCCCTCATCATATGATGAGATGTTAGCACCGGGAAGGTTTGCAAGGAGCATACCGAACGCAATCGGCAAGAGGAGAAGTGGCTCATATTTCTTAACAATAGCAAGATATATTAGGCCTAGTGAAATTAGGAGCATTGCTACTGTTTGCCATGTCATTGATGCAAATCCACTGCTGGCAAACAGACCATTAATTGATTCTAAAAAGGTATTTATCATTGTAGTCTATCCTTTCCACAGGTTTTGATTTGTACCCGACAATTTAATTTCTGTGATTTTGAAATTTTCGCCTGTTGTGGCGCCGATGGCACCTGTGATTGCGGCTACAATTTCAGGGGTCAACTTATGTGTGTTGCTTGTGCTTGCAACAGCTTTCGGCGCAGCGGCTGTCGGAGCTGGCGCTGGTGCAGGTTTTGCCATTCCCATGATGATTTTTCCGATTATAGTAACGGAAAACCACAGGAATGCGAGCACGAGGAAGACAACGACAAGCCCTGTTAGGGTTGTCCCAATGGCTAAGGTCCAGTCTACTTGAGGCATAGTTTTTCTCCTTTATTGATTATATAGCGTATTATACAATAGTGGGGACAATTCTTCCAATATTAAAAAACAATATTAACTATAACAAATTGTTATATCTCTATTTACTTATATCAAAATATGTGATACAATATATTCGAAGAAAAAAACAGTTTTGCACATTTTGTGTATGGAGGCTATGATGACGGAACGCGAACTATTATATGTGAGGACGATTGCGCAAGAAAAAAACATTTCAAAGGCGGCGGAAAAGCTGTTTGTCAGTCAACCATCACTATCGCAGGCGGTGCAAAGACTTGAGGAGCGGCTTAACACAAAGCTGTTTCACAGGCTGAGCAATGGCTTGTCCCCGACATATGCAGGGGAGAAGTATATTAATGCTGCAGGGAATATCCTTAAAATCTACAACGATTTGAAGAATGAGATTAAAGATGTGAACAGCCTTGAGCAAGGCCAGATTAATATAGGTATGACGAGAGTGCTTTCGAGTGAAATTTTGCAAAAGGTTCTACCGTCTTTTACAGAGCTTCATCCGAACATCGAGATTTTGATTTCCGAGGAAAATACCGTTGTACTTGAAAAGCAGTTACAGGAGAGTGCAATTGATTTTGCTGTGACACATAATCATCCCAGTATTTCCTTTGAAAAGAGGTTATATGAATATGCGGAGCTAAAAAAAGATCCATTTGTGCTTGTAACGAATAAAGAGCATGAAGTTTTTAAGCATTGCTATGAAAAGGAGGGTTTTGATTTACCCTTTATTGATTTAGAACATTGCAGAGAACATAGATTTGTGATGGTGGACATTGAACTTAGAATTAGACAGATAACAGACTATATATTTAATGATATTAAATTTACACCAAAAATTTTTTTAACAACGCAGGACTGCAAGACCGCAAAATGTGTTGCGGGAACGGGGCTTGGTTTGGTGATTATGCCAAGGGAATATGTGGAGAGCATAATCACCAGCATCGATGACGATATAAGGTATTGTCTAATTAGCCATCCAGACGCATATTGGACGATGTCAGTCATGTCACAAAAAAATGGATATGCATCTATCGCATCGAAAAAATTTATTGAAATATTAAAAAATCTGTATGAATGATAAACAAATTTAGTATTAACGATAAACGCAATAAATTGAAAAAGCTAAATAAATTAATTGTTTTTGTTTATATTTTGTTTAGTTAATTCACAGTCGTAGTTTATAGGGATATTGTATGATTGTGGTAATAAGATGGCAAAGTCTTCATGTTTGACATAAGACTTGATTTATGAGGTGGAGCATGAAAATTAAAACTAAAATTCTTCTATCGGGAATGGGGCTTGTCTTTGCGGCAATGCTTGCGTTGGCAATCATAAATTCATCGCTGTTAACCATTAGTGCAAAAGAACTTGGCGACCAAGGGAAAGAATTTAGTAAAAATGTAACTAAAGAGTTTCTTGAAAGAGGTTTGGATGTAGGGGAGATTAATGATCAGATAGCAGATTTAGGATTGCAACTCATCGTTGCACCGGCAAGAATCCAAGATAGTGGAGATTTTGTGCGTGATGCCTCTAGGAATATTATTCCTGCAGTTCTTGGAATGATTGTTATCGCAACAGTTTTAAGTTATTTTTTCACATTGCAACTCTCAAAAAAAATCACAGTGCCACTTGATAAACTCACAGAGGCTGCGCAAAGAATTCAAAACGGGGAACTTTCGACAAAAGTTGAGTATAAACATGATGATGAATTTGGAAAAGTGTGTGATGCATTTAATAAAATGCAGGAGAGTTTGGCGATTTCACAGGAGAAGAATAAGGCTTATGAAATAGCGAGAACAGAGATGGTTGTCGGCATTTCACATGATATACGCACGCCGCTGACCTCTGTAAAAGGTTATATAAAGGGGATTCGCGATGGAGTTGCTAATTCAGAGGAGAAAAGGGAGCAATATCTTGAAATTGCATATCGCAAGGCATGTGATATGGATATATTATTGCAAAGACTATTTCACTTCTCGCAAGTTGAACTGGGGGTAATCCCATGTGAGAAAGAAGAAATTGATGTAAATGAATTTTTTGGTGATATCTCCAGAGAAAGTGCCGCAGAGCTTAAACATATCGGGGCTGAATTTGAAATGGAATTACCAAAGGATAGGGTGAGAGCTTGGTTTGATGTTAAACTCATGCACCGAGTATTTCAAAATTTAATTGAGAATTCGATTAAATATGCTAATAAGGACGACTTGAAAATAAAGGTGTCGGTGTCTGTGGAAAACACTGCGACAGAGCTTAAGATTGTTTATCGTGACAATGGCGAGGGTGTACGTGAGGAGCATATTACAAAATTATTTGATAGATTTTGGCGTGCAGACAGTGCAAGGGCTACACAAAATGGACAGGGGAGCGGACTTGGGCTCTATCTTGTGTCCGAGATGATAAACGCGCATGGAGGCACGATTAAGGCACACAATGACAATGGCTTGGTGTTTACAATAATAATTCCGAGGGGTGAGGGTGTATGATTAAAATATTGATTGCAGAAGACGATAAGGAAATTGCATTGCTTGAAAAGGATTATCTTGAAATTGGCGGATTTGAAGCGGAGATTGTGTCAAATGGCAGTGATGTAATTCCAAAATTACTAAGCGGTGGTTATAATCTGTTAATTCTTGATTTAATGCTTCCAGAGGTTGATGGATTTGAAATTTGTCGAGAGGTGCGCGACAAAATTGACATACCGATTTTGATGGTGACGGCGCGTTCACAGTCGATTGAGAAAATTAGAGGGCTTGGGTTGGGGGCAGATGATTATATCCCAAAACCATTTGATCCTGCGGAGCTTGTCGCAAGAGTTAAGTCGCATCTTGCAAGATATGAGAGGTTAAAGAGCTTAAATACTGAGCCCACTGACGAAAGAATTGAAATCAGTGATATAAAAATATATTGCAAGAGTTGGAAAGTCACAAAGGGAGATTTGGAGATAAAGCTTCCAAATAGGGAGTTTGAACTGCTTCTATTTTTGGCACAAAACCCCAATATCGTTTTCTCGAAAGAGCATCTGTTTGAGCGGATTTGGGGCTTTGATTATATTGGGGACAGTGCGACAGTGACAGTACATATAAATCGTATTCGTGAAAAAATTGAGGAGGACCCAAAGAATCCGATGATTGTTGAGACGGTATGGGGAGCGGGATATAGGTTAAATAAATAAATTGCTTTATCAATTGATAAAGCAATTTACAAAGGCTATCAGTAAAAAACTGATAGCCTTTGTTTTGAGTCAACTATTCAACTGTGTGTGGCTAATTTAAGAGAAAAATTCCAAGATTGAGGTAGCCTGCGAAGGTGACCCATAATAGATAGGGGATTAAGAGATATGCCCCTAATTTTGTTAGAGGATAAGCAAGTTTTATTGTAAGCGCAATTAAAATCCACATGGCGACAAGCCAGAGGAAGGCAATTGCATACAACTGATAATTGAAAAAGATTATTGACCAAAAGAAGTTCATTGCGAGCTGTAATGCATAGACTCTAAGCGCCGCATATTTCTGCGCTTCACTGCCGCTCGACATATATATCAGATATGAGGAAATCCCCATTAGGATATACAGAATCGTCCAAGCGATTGGAAACAATGCCGCAGGCGGAGCAAATGGTGGCTTAACTAATGATTCGAAAATGTCGACACTGGAGCTCGTTAGATATCCCGACACTGAGCCGACGACAAGCGGAATGAGAATTGCAATAATAAGTGTCTTTAAGTTTAGTTTCAAAATAACACCCCCCTTGCTATTATACTCATTTATAGAGAAAATAGACCAAGGGGGGATTAATTATATTAGATTTACAAAGTCGATGAGATTTGCCGCTCCGATAATACCGGCGTCATTGCCCAATGTCGCAATCTCGACTTTTGGGGCTGTCATGAGAGATGAGGCATATGAATACTCAGATATGTACGCATTCAGTGGCTCTGTGAGGAACTTGCCTTGCTTGCTCACTCCGCCACCAAGCAAAATGAGCTGTGGACGAAAGATGTTGACCACGTCAACAAGCCCGACACCCAGCATTGCAATATATCTATTGCAAAGTGCACTAGCAACCAAGTCACCGCCATCATTTGCATCAAACACCATCTTGGCAGTTATATTCTCGAGCACGCCATCACATAGTATGTTTAACTGGCTATCCGGATGCTCAGTTGCTGCAATTTTTGCATCTCTGATGAGAGCAGTTGCGCTGCAATATGCCTCAAAGCAGCCATGGCGTCCACAGGAGCAAGGCTCGCCACCAAAGACAAGTGAACTATGTCCGATTTCAAGTCCGCCAAAACCTGCGGTGAAAATTTTACCGTCCATGACAATCCCACTGCCGACACCGGTACCAAGCGTAATCATAACGACACTTTGTACATTTTTTGCGGCGCCATCCACAAATTCCCCAATTGTTGCACAAGTAGCATCATTTTCAATAAAAACAGGTAGATTAAATCGCTTAGAGAGCTCTGCTTTAATCGGTGCTCGTTTCCATGTAGGGAAGTTGCTCGCATAGACAAGCTCGCCCTTGTCAGAGTCGGTGATACCGGGGCAGCCAACCCCAATACATATACAATCATCCTCGCTTAATTTAAGCTCTGAAAGGACAAACTTCACCGCGTTAGACATGTCTTCTATGACAGCTTCGCAGTCACGATTGGCATAAGTCGGGCAAGAATGTGTGCCTAACAGCTTATTCTCTGCGTTTACAATACCAACTTTTATAGAGGTGCCGCCTAGATCAATTCCAATTTTATGTTTCTTCAACAAAGCCATATAACCTCCTTAAGACAATAAAAAAAGACCCAGTCTTCCAAGACTCGGCCTTTTCGCCACTTGCACGCCAAAGTCTACATTTGTATACTTATACCGCTCTTTGAACTTTTCCGCTTCTAAGACATCTTGTGCAAACGTGGATGTGCTTGTTTGCGCCGTTGACAACAGCTTTTACACGTCTTACATTTGGTTTCCACGTTCTGTTTGAACGTCTGTGTGAGTGACTTACCTTAATTCCGAAAGTAACTCCCTTGTCGCATACTTGACACTTCGCCATTTTTCTATCCTCCTCATATTACAGGGGCATGCCCTTTGTTTGTAAACAGTGCAACTAGTATTATAGCATGTGATTAACTAAATTGCAAGCATTTTTTTGTATTTTCTTAAAGTTTTTCTAAAAGCAGTGCCACACGCTTGTTATGGTGTGTGCAAGCACTACTGTCAAGAGCAATCTTGTTTAGCATGGGGAAGCCCCGTCTTTTCAAAATTTCACTGGAGATATGCTCCAAAAATGTCGGATTTATCGCTAGAATTGGGCCAATCAGAGAAGTGCCAAAGAATTTGTCATCCCAAAAACCCTCGACTTTTCCGCTGTCACAAATGCCCTTTGTCAAAGTAAAAAGAGGACTTTCTATATCGTGGAACTCAAACTTTCGATTGATATAACCCACGATATCGTAGTCTTGCCATTTATATAAGCTGTCTCCTACTTCGCGTTTGTCATAGGCAATCTTGCCTCCGAAAATGCAATGGTAAGGGAAAATCCCACATGCTTTATATAAACTATCTTTATAAGAAACACTCTCGCCAAAAAGCATATGTGCGCCGCCCGTCGCAAGAAAAATGACACCGCTATCAATAGCAGCTTTTACAACATCACTTTGCAAGGCTAGAAGTTCACATGCTTTTACAAGTCGTCTTTCAGTGCCGGCGCCGACATATACAAAATCGATGCCATCAAGAGACAGATCGCCTCGCTCATATTCGACAACTTCCGTTTTTACGCTGTTTTTTTCAAGAAGTGAGCACAGCACCTTTAAGTTGCCGTGCTCACCATAAATGTTTAATAATTTTGGGAAAAGGTGCAGAATTTTTATAGTTACCAACTTATACTCTCCTATTGCAATGACATGAGTCGCTCACGAGCTTGATTTTCGTAGTCAGTGTTGCAGTCACGTTTTGACGCCGCTCGTATAAAGAATTGTTTTGCATTTGCCTTATCATCAATTTTGAGCAGTAATTCCGCTGCGATTAGACAATATTGTTGTTCCTCTTCGTCATTGAACATATCCTTGGAATACATATGCTTAATGGTCGAGACGCATTTTTTTGCCGCCTCTTTTGCAAGTGCGTCTTCTCCCGCGTCTTCGTATAACCAGTGAATTCTATGCCACATCATGGCGAGTACGAAATATGCATCTCCGACATATGGTGCGACTGCAACGCCGATATAGTACATAGTCAAGAGCTCGTCGATGTCACGAACATTTGAAAACTTGATTT
>CAYJIE010000076.1:0-11545 GCA_964370145.1 uncultured Oscillospiraceae bacterium | reverse complement strand
AATCGCTGTGAAAATTAAGCGGGCTTATCTTAAGTGCTGCCTGCTCTTCAATATTTTTTAACAGCCCCCTTTTTTCTATAATTATATCTTGCTGTCTTCTCTCAATTACTTTAGACGTCTTCATGATTTTAGCTGCCTTGTGTCCTGCATATCCCCTATCAATTAACTCTGAATTTACTTTTCTTGACTTCTCCCCTTCTGCTTTGTATGACCAACGTTCCTTCTCTTTTGCCGCCTTCTCAAGTCTTTTTACCTCGCCTTTGAGCTCTTCATTTTTTTGAATTTCATATGCATCTTTGAGGGCTCTATTCTCATCCCAAACAGAAAAATTGCCTTTGATGACTTCAATATCTGTGCGATTAATCGACATTATATGATCTACACAACTATCTAGTAGCATACGGTCATGTGAGGCTATAATAAAACCTTTTTTACTTTTTAGATAACTAGAGAGTGCCGCACGTCCATATGAATCAAGATGATTGGTTGGCTCATCAAGTAAAACAAAGCTATCGTCATATGAAAATAGCTTCGCCAACATGATTTTTGTCTGTTCTCCATTAGAAAGCGTTGAGAAAATTCGCCCAAGCAATTCCTCTTGAATTCCAAGAAGAGAAAGCTCTCGTAAAAACTGCCAATCATCGCCAAAAATTTCAGTAGCTATCAAATTTCTATCCTCAATTTCCAGTGGAAAATATCGAAATTTCAAAGAAGAACTTATGCTACCGCTATACTCAAGTTTTCCTTGTAGTATATTTAGAAGTGTTGTCTTACCTCTACCGTTTCGCCCAACAAGACCCAGTTTCCATGTGGAATCAATATTAAAACTTGCATTTTCAAAAACATTTTCTCCCCCATCGTATGCAAAAGAGAGGCGTGACACAGCAATATTTGCCATAAAAACACCTCTCTTTCTTATATATATATTCTGCAATCATTGTAGCATGACTAAGCTAAAAATTCAACAGAAATTACTTAAATTTGTCTTTGAAGTATCTTCTATTCGCTTATATAGTCATCAATGCTCGTGTAATCAATCAAAACCATATTAATTATATTAGAAACAGTTTCTTCTCCAAAAATTTCACTATATTCCCGAAGTGCATTGTTTACAATTTCTTTTCCGCTTTCCCCATATATATTTTCCAATTCTCTTGAAATGAAAGTAAATAGATGTCCCATATGATACAAAAAGGGTTTAGTTGCTTTTTTACCTAATTTTTCATTTCGCTGTGCAAGTGTTATTCTATCCTTTTCGTTAAAGTTAGAATTTTCAAAGACAAATTCACAATGTGAATCACCTTCGGTTATTGTAACTGGCACTTTCATATTGACTGAGCTACTAAATCCCTTTGCAAGTGCCTCATCAAATACCTCACAAAAGTACTTTCCATAATCCAAGTGACCAAATTCAGCCCAGGCATCATACCAAGGACATTTAGTTGTAATTTGTACAGCATTTTTAGTGTCTAGCTTGGTCGTTCTTTCAATAATCTCTTTAGGTACATCAAGTTCACCATATGAAAGATAAGAGAGCGCATTGAGCTCGTGCCCATCAAACACAGCTCTTTTTGCCATTCTTTGTGCGCGATCTCTTCCATAAGCTTTTGTTATTTCTTTTATGTCGTCCTTCGCAGCTTCTCCAAATTTCGCAATGATTTGCTTGACAATTGAGCTGTATAAGATCGCATGATGTTTTGGTAAATAGTTTTTAGTCATATATAATCCCCTATTATTTTATTTTGATTCATTATACAACAAATGACAACTTTTTTCTTCCTAAATTTTCGCATTTAATTTTTCTTGTAGTTTACAGTGAAAATGTTTGCATGTAAAAAACCTGTATCTACTAATGGGTACAGGTTTTTACTAAATCTATATAGATAATCTTTTATAGTTAAAAAATATATTCGTCTACAAGAAACATGGCACCCATAGTAGGAATCGAACCTACACCTCTGCCTCCGGAGGGCAACGTGATATCCATTTCACCATATGGGCGTATTGTATATTGACGCTATATAGCCAATTAAACCTGCCCCGTTTGGAGCAGGTTTAGAGTTTAATAAGTTAATCTTATTTAAGTCCGAATTTCTTATTAAATTTGTCAACACGTCCGCCAACATCAGCCATTTTTTGCTTACCTGTATAGAACGGGTGGCATTTTGAGCAAATCTCAACTTTGATATTCTCCTTAGTTGAAGCTGTCTCAATCACTTCTCCGCAAGCACATTTAATTGTTGTTGGTGTATAGTTTGGATGAAGTCCTTCTTTCATTTTTTTCACCTCGCTTTTTTTCGTCTTTTAGCATTATACCACAAAGAAACAGAGAATGCAAGCTTTTTTTTATTTTATTTCAATTTCTTCTCCAAGAGCAAATGAATATATATAACAGCATTCAATCTTTGTTTTACTCATTCGCTCATAAGCATGCTTGTATATCTCAAGCTGACTGCTGTATCGGTCAATAAATCCTTCGCTTGTCTTTAGTCTGTCACTCTTATAGTCAACTATGTATACTTTGTCGTTTTCAGTAAATACAAGGTCGATAATTCCCTGTAAAATCGGTGACTCATTGTTGTTCTCATCAAAATAAAGATTAAAGACCAATTCTTTTTCAATTTTTTGAGAATTAATCAAACGCTCATATAGTCGACTCTTTGTAAACTTAGTAAGTTTTTCAATGTCACATGCATTTTTTTCCTCCTCACTGATAAAGCCGGTTTCAACAAGCCGTAAAAGCTCTGTTTCAACTGATTTGGCAAGAAGATTAAAATTAGAACACTCGACAACACGATGAAGAATGGTACCCTTTTGAGCCCCTGTGAAGCCTTGTTTTTCAATAAGAAATTTAGGCTGACGTAGTGAAGGCAAACTATCACTTGTTTTAGGCTTGTCTTGGTTTTTGAGCTCTGATACTGACACCTTTGTCACAACTTTAGTAAAGTCTTCAAACTCATAGTCGCGAACAATGTGAAATTCCTTTTTAATCTGTTCATCTGTGCTTAGAACTTCACAAGTTTCAACTGATTTTTCAGTAACATTTTCACTCTCAATCGGCTTATCAAGAATATTAACTCTCACATTTATATTCTCTGTTCCTATATGTTCGTTTTCAAATAAGTCTGAAAGTGTTTCGCCGTTTTTAGCAAATTGTAGACATTTTAGAATTATCTGAGCAAAACATTTTGACGTGACTGCTTCCATATAATGCATATTATCGTTATGCATTACAACTGGATTAACACTTCGTACTGTGCTCTGACGCCCTCTGCCATCAATATAAATATAGAGTGCTTCTTTTGGTCTTGTAAGCGCAACATATAAACAACGCAGCTCCTCTGCAATCGCCTCCCTATTTATTCTCTCAATTGTAGCACGTCTAAAAACGGTGTCAAACTCAATCAAATCATTATTATCACGGACTTTTGGGGCAATCCCAAGAGATTTATGAATTAGAAGGCGCTCTTTAGACTCTTGATTATTAAACGCTCTTGCTGTGTCACAGAAAATTACAAATGGAAATTCAAGCCCTTTTGAATGATGAATTGTCATAATCCGCACTACATCTCCATTTTCAGAAGCGGCATTTGCCGCCTTCAAGTCTCCACTTTCAGCAATAATAGCTTTAATATGATTATTGAATGCGTACAGTCCCCTAAAAGTTTGGTTCTCAAATTCACCGGCAAAACTATAAAACAGCCGCAAATTTGTCAAAACAGCTTGACGACTACCAGCTAGTGAAATGAAATTCTCATAATCAAGATCGGTGCTAATATATAAAAGTAGCTCGATGACAGACATATACCGTGCACTCTCTTGATATCTTGCAATTTTTTTGCTAAATTTCAAAAGTTTCTCTTGCAATTTTAATACTTCAGGTTCATAGCCATCAATTTTCAAATATAAAAGCGCTGATTCATACATAGAATTTTTCGAATCATTGATTCTAATTCTAGCCATTTCATCAGTAGTGAAGTCAAAAATGTCAGACATCATAACTGCCGCAGTCGAAATATCATCAAAAGGATTGTCAATTAGTCTAAGTAAGCAAATTAAAAATGAAATTTCATCACGAAAAAAGAACTGTGACTGAGAGTCGCAGTGAGAGGAAATCCCCTTTTCTAATAGCTTATCGGAAAGCTCTTTCCCAATTTTTTTAACAGAGCGCATGAGCACCGCTATATCGCTCTTTCTAGCCGCTCTACTCGTGCCATCAGCATTATAAACTCTTTCATTTTTTAAAATGGCTTCAATTTTGTCAGCTACATATTCACTTTCAGTCATTTTATTTTCTTCGCTTGTGATATAGTTGACTTCAACAGGTAAATCGTCCTCACAGTCAAAATTTGCACCAAAAGCGAGTTCTTCCCCCTCATATGAGAGCTCAGTCCCCTCTTTTGTGAACATCCGCTTAAATATAAAATTAGAAAAATCAATGATCGTCTTGCGACTTCTAAAATTCTTACTTAAAAAAATCTGTGTTCCCTGCTCACTTGGATTGTCATATGTAGCAAAGCTGTCTTTTTTTTCGGCAAAAATTTCTGGCTGTGCTTGGCGAAAACGATATATACTCTGTTTGATATCGCCAACCATGAAAAGATTGCTCAAATCTTTAGAAAGAGCCATGAAAATTATGTCTTGAAGCGCATTTGTATCTTGATATTCGTCGACGAAAATTTCATGGTACAAACTTGACATATCCTTGGCAAGTTGTGTCTTATTCACATGAGAATTGGCTAAATTGTTAGTATCATTGTCAGTGGAATTTGACTCTACGAGTAGCTTATACATAAATCGAGAAAGGTCTGAAAATGCGTATAACCCAGCTTTTTTCTTCTCAATTAAAAGATTGTCGTAATAGGAAACTACAAAATCTCTCAAAACTTCAATATGAGGAGCACAGTCCTGTCTATCCTTATCAATTTCCGACAGTGATAAAAAAACTAAATTTTTTTGCACTTCCTCAATTTGCTTTTTTGCAATGTCACGATAATCAGTCACGGTCTTCTTCAAAGCCAAATCCTCGCAATTTTTGACCCTTGAAAATGCTGTTTGCTTATATGCAAGTATGTTCTCTCTTGCATTGTCATAGTCTGTCTGCAATTCCTTTGCCGCAAGCTCCACAAATGTTTGACCTATCTCTAGTGAAGGCCTATAAGCCTCATAAAGCGCATCATCACCATCAGTAAGCTCAATTGCAAGCGAAAAGATATCCTTAGCATATTCAAGTCGCTCCACTGCAATTTTTACAATTTCTTTGACAAACACATTGTCTTTTATATCGCTAGACGATTTATAGGAGTTTACCTGCTCATTTAAAAATTGCTGTGGATTTGGATAAGCCTCAAGTGCTTTTATAACCCTCTTTACGGCATCGACAAATTCCCCATCATCTCTTGACTTTGAAAAGAAGTTGACAGCGGCAAGAAAATTCTTGTCTGCTTTTGCATAATAAGCATCCAACAAGCTCTCAATTACCCTATTGGAAATCTGTCTTATATCATTTTCACTTCCAATTTTAATATTCGGTGAAATCCCCAGCTCCTCGGCATTTTCACGCACTGTTTTATAATAAAATCCGTCAATTGTGTCAATTTTAGCATCACCAATCAATGCAATTTCACGCTGTATGCGTTTGTTATTTGGCTCTTTTTCTAGGAGTTTATACAGTGAGTTTGTAATTCTTTCACGCATTTCTGCGGCTGCAGCTTTTGTGAAAGTCACGACAAGAAAATCAAGTACTGATACATCATCATTGAGGATTTTTGAAATGATTCGCTCGACTAATACCTTTGTTTTACCGCTACCGGCTGCCGCAGACACCAATAATGTGCCGCCCTTATACGTAATAGCTCGCTCTTGCTCAACGGTTGGAGTAAAACCACTCATTAATTATCCCCTCCCTCTAAATCAGCTTTGATATTTTCCCAAAAGTCCGACGCTTTCATTGATGCAATAGGTTTTGGCTCTTCCTTATTTCTGCAAATCGTAAGAAACTCGCAAAAACCACATGGAGCATATTGCTCGCTGTCGAGCCTTGGCTCAATGCTGACATCACCAGCCATTATATTTTCATATACCTGTTCTATATGCTGTTCAATGAATTTTTTTAAGTCGATAAATTGGGAGATTGAAGCTATATTCGACTTTTTTTCATCAACGGTTAAATTCCCATTATCCGATGGTTTAACTGTAATCGGAAGCTGACTAAACATCTTAGATTTGTCCATCTTAAATAAAATATCATCATCGCCGATTAAAAGACCGCTTTTTTCAACGCTCTTTTGCTTCTGTGTCCGCTTTTGTTCATCACTCATAAGGCGCTGAGTGCCGGCTTGCACCAAGTCAAGGCGCACTGGGGAATATAGAACTCCTGCAGGTGCAATTGCATCTCCATATCTAACATTGCCTTGGTCAAGTAGAGCAAATAGATACATAAGCGTTTGAATTGACAGTCCTGCGTGGACATCTGCATAACTAAACGCCTTTTTACCTGTTTTATAATCGAGTATTCTAAGATAGTGGACACCGTCCTTGACAAATCCATCAACTCTGTCAACTGTACCTTTAACGACAATCTTCCCGTCTGATAGCTTATGTTCTGGGATATCTCTTCCGATTTTAAGTTCAAAGTCAAGTGGTACAAAATCGCTGTTTGAAAATTCCTCAATAATTGACAGTACAAAATTGTCAATTATTGCACGAAGCCTTAAAAAGAGATACTTAAATCGCTCGGATTCAAGTTGAAAATCAGAGAAATTATGCTCAATATATGACATTATGCAACTCTCGACAAGCTCAATTCCAGCAGTTTCTTCAAGCATTGTCACATCAAATGCACCATCGCTGTCCCTTTTTAGTTTTCTAAACAATTCCTCCATAACAAAGTGAATGAACGTTCCGATTTCCTTCGCATCAAATGAATATGCTTCACCACTTTTCAGACGAAGACCACGTCCACAGAAAAATGAAAACTTACACTTTTGATACTGCTCAACAGCACTCGGCGAAAGAGCTCCACGACTCTCAAAAAGTTCTCTTGCAATGCTTGAATTATCAAATAAGCGACTTTTATTCAATTGCGTTTCAATCTGCTCAAATGAACCGCCTTCAATTTCGACTTCTTCTAAGTTTGTGAAAAGCTTTTTGAGAAACAGCAAAAAATGTGATGGTCTAAGGGTTTCCCCACCTTCCTCTGATTGACTGTAACTGATTGTAAGTTGTTTTTTGGCAGATGTCATTGCTATATACGCATAATATCTCTCTTCAAAGACTTTTTCAAAAACAGAGGGAGAAAGCGAGAGGTTTTGCTCATTGAAAAAAATCTTCTCAGCTTCGGTAATAAGAGTACCACTATCAAGTGGCTTTGGAAATGATTTTTCATTAAAATTAATTAAAAAGACATAATCATACATATTCGGTAAAACTCTATCAACAGAGGTCACCTGAACAGCATCTATCGTAGTCGGAACCGTGCTTGCAACAGCATTAGAGAGAGATTTTTTCAACAGCTCTGCATATGAAGAATATGTAATTTTATCATCTAAAATTAACACTGTCTGGTCAATTGCCGTCACAAAAGAGTTCCAAATTTGCTCAAGTTTTTGCGCACGTGCCTCATCATTATTATCTCTAGAGTCTTTTATAAGCGTTGTCAAAGCCAAAAGAGAATTGGTTTTGTCAAGCAAGGTCATTATAGAGCTTGCTATATTTGCAGAACCGCCATTTTTTATAGTACGTTCAAATTCAATTAATGGCTCAATTATATATTCCCTAAATTTATTAATTTGTGCAAGTGCATCAAGGGAGCTTTGGTTAAACTCCATATTGTATCCATTGGGATTTCGACAAAATTCCTCTTTCCAAGCACTACCCCTAACATTCCACTTGCGTGCATATTCGCACAACGATTGCATTGAAATTGCATCTTCAACAAAGATAAAACTCTTCATATATGTAATAACGCTCTCACTAGAGTAATTCTGATCAACGACATAAAAAGCGGCAAAAACGAATTTTAACAGAGGATATTTTAATACATAGTCCGGACAATCCATTTGATGTGAGATTTTATGTTTATCCAAAAGTGCCGACAGAGTTGGGCTAGCGTCCGTAGCTCTTGAAACGATTGCAATGTCCTTAAAGCGCACTTTTTTTGTGTTTACAAGCTCTGCAATTTCGTTGGCGACATGCGATACCTCCTCGTAACTATTCTCAGCTTTAACAATTTTAAGCTGTCCAATAGCGTCTTTTGCCACGAAATCTGTATCTAAGCTGTTGCTAAATAGATTTTGCTCTATGAAAGCAAAATCACTGTCGACAAGCGAATCACCTTTACAGTTGAAAAACTCACTCACTTCAACCTTTTTGCTCATCGCTAGTTCACTCAACTTCTTTTTCGTCTTTGCAGCATATGAAAATATACCTTCGCTATCTCTTTCATCATACAAAAGGTTTATAGTGAGATTTTTTGCTGCAAGTAAAAAGTCAAACAATTTGTATTCCTTAGGAGTAAAGCCTTTGAAATGAGCAATAAAAATATGATACTGCTCAAAAATATTATCAGACTGCAGTTTCTCACATGCAATGTCAATTTCAAATTGTACCGTTGAATATTCATGCTGAAATTTGCCTTTATACGCCTCAACAATAAGTGACAAGTCAAAGTACTTGTCAGCGAGTTTCGGGCTTTTCTTATGGTAAATATCCGATAATCTTTGCAAATCATCAGCTGTTATACCATAGCTGTCAAATTCTCGCAAAGTTGACAGGCAAATATCAAGAAAGTCAGGCTTTGAAGAAAGCGTCTTAAAATAAGACAAATTTAGCCGCAAGTCTGCAAGAACTTGTGCGAGTACTAATTTTTCTCCACTGTCATCTATATATGTACGTTGACTTCCTCCAAGATGTCTAAAGATAAACTGTGGTAATCTCTTAAAACTGAGCACTTCAGTTTTAAGAGACGCACCATCCTTAAATTTGTCTAAAAGCCCACGTTCACTTATTAACGAGAACTGTTCTGGGACAATTAAGAGACATTTTCCATCTGTTTTTTCAATTCTATTGTAAATCTCCTCAATGTTGTTGCAATCTGCTCTACCATAAATTAAAGACAGCATATGCCCTCCCCTTATTCAAAAAACTCAAGTAATTTGAACTTATATACAATATCTGAACTCGTTTCACTTTCTATATAGTAACCTCCTAGCTCTTCAATCTTAACTGTTTTTGTAGCGGTGTAGTTAAGTGAAGGATAAAACGCATACCATAGCGCATTTGCGCATAGGGAAAAAAAAGACGATAGCGTTACTGCTATGACGGTACTCATTACAATTTTCTTTAACATAAAATCTCCTAAACAATATAATTGTAAGGAGATTATGTCCCATTTTTTATTTCTTATGCATTTGTTGTAAAAATTGGAGAGCACATGGACACAAATGCACCACGGTGTTCTTTGCGCATAATTTCCACGCATTTTGCAGCTGACTTCACGGATCTAAATATTCCAAAGACCGCAGAGCCACTACCCGACATACTGCTATTGATTGCACCATTGCTCTTTAGTGACTCTAATAAAACCCCAATATTTGGGTTTTGCTCAATTGCAACTTTTGTAAATGAATTCCCAAGATATTTTGACATCTCTTCAACTCCTTTTGAAAAAGAAGTTATGAGTTTTTTTGAGGATGGGTGATAATATTCCTCCTCTTTGTCAAGCTTTGCAAATAGCACTGGCGTTGAAATTCCCCTTGTCGGTTTTGCAATCACGATTGTGCAACTTGGCATATCATTGGTTTTTGTGAGGATATCGCCAATTCCACGAGCCAGATATGTCCCTCTATACATACAATATGGTACATCTGCACCGATTTTAGCCCCAAGTGCATGCATTTCATCCATAGATAGTCCCAAATCAAACATTGTATTAAGCCCAAGTATCGCCCCAGCAGCATTACTGCTACCTCCGCCTAGCCCTGCGCCAATCGGAATGTACTTTTTTATGAAAATGTCCACACCCTCATCAATAATCCCTGCATATTCAAATACAAGCTTTACCGCCTTATATACAATATTTTTTCCGTCTGTTGGCAGAAAAGATAAATTGGAAGCAAGAGTAATACGAGGCTCTTTTGTTTTTTTAATTATCAAATCATCAAAAACAGACACCGTTTGCATAACCGTGTCCATTTCATGGTAGCCGTCCTCACGCTTGCTAACCACATCTAATGTTAAATTAATCTTCGCAGGCGTTTTTACTTTAAGTACATCCTTACCCATGTTCCTCCTCAAGTACAGCTAAAATAGCTTGACTTTTTTGATAATAATTGCTTTATATGAGCACATCTCGTGGCAACAAAAGCATTTAATGCAATTCTTATAATCAATAATTGCCTTCTTGTTCTCAATTTTAATTGCCGCCACCGGACAGCTACGCATACATTCACCACAGGCAACGCAGTCTGCAAAAACCACTTTTGGCTTTGGTGCCATAATTTTTTCAAGTGGTTTTCTAAGAAATTTTGGAATTTGTGAAAATGTGATTACATTTTTACTTTCAGGTCGCTTAAAGTCATTTAATCTCACTTCCTCAATATCAGTGCCGCATATCTCAAGTTCATCGGTAGTTGCAGGGCATAACCCTCTTTCTATCGACTGTTTTACTGTTTCAATTTCATCTGCACTAAAACCGACTATATCGCTTGCTACCAAATCCAAAGCAAAAACATTCTGACTTCCCAAAATCAGTCCGACTTTTCTCGGCTCTCCAGCTGAGGGCCCGTCCCCCTCCATGCCGATCACAGCGTCCATTATGGATAGCGTCGGCTTTGCAAGAAAAGCTAAATCAACAAGCATGGTAGAGAATTTATCAAGGCTTTGATAGTAATAGTGCATTTGTGGTTTCTCAAGGCCTGGGATTAATCCAAAATTGTTTTTTACAGCGCCCGAGAATACAGTCATCGCATGTGACTTTAACTTACATAGGTTAATATATACTTCAGCATCGTGATATGGATTGATAAAATTAAACTCATTGCAAATTACTCCGTCTGGCGCTGAAATTAATTTAGCCCCGATATCATAATTCAACAAAAATCCAATTTCATTTGCCACATCTTCATATCCACAAGTCTTATATGCTTTTTTTAGTGTCGCCTGTGTATATAATCCTCCACCACTGTCGCCGACAACAATTTGTCCACCTGCTTCTGATACAAGCTTTGCGACTGCTTTTAACACTTGTGGATGCGTTGTTGTTACCATTTCAGGCGTTCTTGCCATTAGCATATTTACTTTTATGAAGACTTTTGTGCCCATCTTCACAAATTTTTCTATGCCACCAATGGCATCAATGCAATTTTTCACAGCGTTAAAAATTGCTGTTTCATCATAATTATCGCATTTCTCAACACTAACTTTACTATTTATCATAATCGCTCCATTATACTTTTACACACATGTATATTTTGTGTTTTTTCGGAAATATTATTACTGCAATCCATACAAAATTCAAAGCAAAAGGAGATGAAATAATGGATAA
>CAYJIE010000075.1:10317-11813 GCA_964370145.1 uncultured Oscillospiraceae bacterium | reverse complement strand
AGGCTAATCAAGGAGTTTCACGAATTACAAGCAAGACAAAGACTTGAGAGCGAAGTGCGGAGTGCAGAATAGTACACGCTCTCCACGAAAAACACCCTATTGGGGTGTTTTTTTCGTTTGGCTGAGAGAGTCGCCTGTGGGCGGGTTAACCGCTTTGCTCAAAAGAATGGAGAACACCCTGATGGTTTTCTCATCCCTGCATAGCAGGGATTTATCTCTTTCCTTCCGAAAATTACTGTTGAGTGTACAGGAGTTCAGAATGATACACGCTTGCAAAAACAACCATACGAATGCTTTGCATTTGTGTGGTTGTTTTTTATTATACAACGGGATTTGAATCTGAAAGGGAATTTTCCGTTAAAAAAGTTGCCAGTGGCTATGCCACAAACAGGCACGATTAATAAGTATTTTGCCGCTGATAAATATATAGTGAAAATATGCGGCTCAAGCATTGAAGTTTTCGAATAAATATGTAATACTATATGAGGACAAATCGAAAGACTTGTTTTTTTATTCAATAGTGTTAATCTTAAACAATTCTTAATGATTTACCTGCTTTTTTCTTAAAGAGCATATGGGTTATAATATAGATGGAGGTAGAAGAATGTATAATATACTGATTTGCGATGACGAAAAGGATATACTATCAGCGCTAAAAATTTATTTGTCGGATAGTAATTACAACTTGCTTGAAGCGGAAAACGGTGAAGTGGCGATAAAAATTGCACAGGAGAATGAGCTCCACCTAATCCTTATGGATGTAATGATGCCGAAAATTGATGGGATACAGGCGATGGTGAAAATCAGAGAGCATTGTAATGTACCAATTATATTGCTCACTGCGAAAAGCGAAGACAATGATAAAATTCTCGGTCTAAACCTTGGTGCTGATGACTATATAACAAAGCCGTTTAACCCTGTGGAAGTTATCGCAAGAGTGAAGTCTCAACTAAGACGCTATATTAAACTTGGGGCTGTTGTAACAACTGACCAAAACGACACTATCGTTATCGGTGGGGTGGAACTAGACGACCAAACGAAAAAAGTGATGGTCGATGGGGAAGAGGTGTCACTGACTCCAAAGGAATATGCAATTTTAAAACTCCTTATGAGCAGTGCGGGTAAAGTGTTTTCGCTAAAATCAATATACGAGCTAGCTTGGCAGGAAAGCTCTATTGGCGCAGAAAACACCGTTTCAGTGCATATTCGCCATCTGCGTGAAAAAATCGAGATTGACCCTGCGTCACCCCGTTATATTAAAGTTGTTTGGGGGCAGGGATATAAGTTTGAGAAAGGAAGATGAAAATGCGAAATAAAACTATAAAAAAGCGAGTATATACAGTTGCGGTTTTAGTAGGGGCTTTAGTTGCCGCTTTCTTAGCGATAAGGAGGTTAACATGCAAAACAATGATATGGGACTAGATGTTAAAAACAAAAAAAGCGTATTTAAATACAATATATTTTTCAAGACATTTGCGGTTCTGTTGCTATGTGCT
>CAYJIE010000075.1:0-10307 GCA_964370145.1 uncultured Oscillospiraceae bacterium | reverse complement strand
TCAATAATTGTTGGTAGCTTATCAGGCATATTAGCTTTGATTTATAGATATGAAAACTCAGCTGTCGATGAGCAAGAATTGATAGAATCGAGCTTAAATTCAACTGCTCATGATTTATTGATATATGAAATTTTCGGCAACAGCTATAGCTCAAGCAAGTTGCCGACAACAAAATTAGATGAACATAATTATCGTTATAATTTAAGTATAATTGATAGTGAGACTGACCGTGTTCTCTATTCGCAAGGGAGCTTAAACGATGAAGAAATTTTATACAGCACACAAAAAAATGGGATAATTGAGAAAGTAGTTACTTTTGATGACAAGGGGGAAGTCATCGATGCTTACTATTCCATACAGATAGATGGTTTTGGGAACAGATATGTGTCTGTTGAAATGTTCGAGGGAGTTGTTGAAGACAAAAGCACAGTGGCACCAACAGATGACAACACAGTGTCTTCCACAGGTTTCAACACAGTGGCACCGACAGACGACAACACAGTGGCGCCAAAGGAATACAAAGTTTTTTCAACGGGACAGGAAAATGCGGTGATCACCGATGCGACGCATGAAGAAGCAATTGAATATGAAGAAGTTGTAACTTCCGTAGGATATTTTACCTTAGATAACTATCTTATAGATAACCCGACAGTTAAAGATATGTTTTATTATTTAATGTTAATATCTGATATTGTGCTCGAATATAATTACAGCCTTGTGTATATAGCAATTGCATCTTTTTTAGTGGCAGCAGCTGCGTTTGTTTATCTTACAATGGCATTTGGTAATAAAAAAGTCACGACAGAGATTGAGGGAGTTGGCACTACTACTTACACAATATCCACTACTTGGTTTGAGAAACTGCCCTTCGATCTTCTGGCAGTCGCTCTTTTGAGCACAGCGGCTTTTATTATATTCGTATTGATTGAGTTCAGCGCAATAATTGATAATAGTTATTTTGGCACTGCGCCAATGATCAAGACAACGATACAAGTTCTTTCAACCTGCGCAGCCATTACTTTTATCACAGCATTGTTGCTTTACCGCACATTTGTGGTAAGAATTAAAGCAGGAATTATTTTTAAGAATAATTTTCTCTGGTGGGTTGGTAAGCAAATCTTTATTTTGATAAAATTTGTGCTATCGCCATTTAAGAAACCGATTGCGGCAATTAAGCGCTTTTTTGAAAGTATTGTAGCACATTATAAAGAAATATCAATTCTTGGGAAAGTGCTTATATTTATACTAGTGTTCGCGCCTGTTTCACTGCTAATTTCACTGTTTCCACCTTTAGCGCTTGTTGAAAAAATTGCAATATTCATACTGCTGATACTATTTGCGGTGATGTGCAAAAAGCTGCAAAAAGGAGCGCAGGAAATTGCGAAAGGGGATATGGAAAGTCCGATTAATACGAAGTATCTAATTGGTGATTTTAAGCGGCACGCAGAGACGCTAAACAATATACAAGCAGGGCTTTCTGATGCTGTTAGTGAAATGATGAAAAGTGAGAGACTGAAAACGGAATTAATTACAAATGTCTCACATGACATTAAAACTCCGCTAACTTCAATTATTAATTATGTTGATTTAATTGCAAAAGAGGAGACCGACAATGAAAAAATCGCAGAGTATTCTGAAATTGTGCTTAGAAATTCTGAGAGATTAAAGAAGCTTACTGAAGATTTGATTTCGGCGTCAAAAGCGGCGACAGGTAATGTTAAGGTGGAGCTTAAGCCCTGCGATATAGGGGTGTTAATTACACAGGTTGTGGGAGAGTATAAAGAGAGGCTTGAGCAAAACAATTTAACACTCATTGAGAATTATCCGGAGGAGTCAGTGTTTATTCAAGCTGATGGCACTCTATTATGGCGTGTCTTAGATAATCTCTTAAATAATATTTGTAAATTTTCACAGCCAAATACAAGGGTTTTCTTTGATGTGGTGGTTGAAGATGCGACAGTTAGCATAAGCCTAAAGAATATTTCAAAGCATATCTTAAACATTGCACCAGATGAGTTGACAGAGCGATTTGTAAGGGCGGATAGCTCTCGCAACACAGAAGGGAGCGGGCTTGGATTGTCAATTGCGAGTAGTCTAGTTTCCTTGCAAAATGGCAAAATGAGTATTAATATTGATGGCGACTTGTTTAAGGTTGCGATTGAGTTTAAGAGGCAGATATAAAAGGGCTTAAATTGCAGGGACTGCAAGTAGATTGAAGATATAAAAGGTAGATATAGCAAAAACTCAGTTATGCATTGCATAACTGAGTTTTTGTTGAGTAGATGCTAATTTACTCAAAGTAGAAGAAAATTTGAGCTAATGCTCTTTTCAAGCATGTTAACTATTGCTCCTAGACAGTCCGATTAGTGCACCCACACTTCCAGAAATAATATCACGGTACATTGAAATTGTGACGGTATTTGATGAATTTGGGATGATTAAATGGCTGAAATTTCGAACAATGAGTAAAATTAGAAGGCAGAAAAGACACACAGATGTCAGCACGCCGATTTGCATATTATATAGCTTGATATTTTTAGTAGGTATTGTCTCGATGCCGTTGGGAATTTGTGTTTGTGAAGCATTGGAGTCATTAGTTAAGCTAATGGCAGATGGACTATTATCATCTGCGGCGCTCTCGGCAGAAAATCCAATCGGCTTAGGTGCTTTTCCCTTTCTCTCGCGCTTTATAGTATAGTCATTTGTTGTAACCATACTCATTATATAGCCAAAAATTGAAGTTATAGTTGTCCTAAAAACAATGTCAATTTGCTCAAGCCCCTCTGTTTGCATATTAACAAACAGAGAGAATGCAGATTGAAACAACAATGCTGCTAAAATGAGAACAAGCCCAAAGAAGGCTGAGTTTTTCTTTTTACGTGAACTATTAGTGGAATTGTCATTTTGCATGGCTTACCTCACTAGATGTATTTAATTATAGCATTGTCGATGCCTTTTGCTCTGAGCTGCTTTACAAGCAATTGGGCATTGTTTTTGTTGCCAAATGCTCCAAGCTGAACTCTGTAATACTTCTTTTTAGCAATAGCTGTATTTGCTGCTGCAATAGGCTCTTTTGGAGCGGGGACTTTAAGTGCAGCTTCGACATCATCTCTAAAACTGTCCATTGATTTACCATGTTTTGGAAACCAATGCATGACATCAGCATGGTTGGAGGCTATGCCCATTTTATAGCCCTCACTATGACAAATTATATTACGTGGATTAATTTTATAGCGTTTGCACAAATAGACACAAAGCTCAACCGCCTCTTTATATACTGCATTAAAGTAAGCTGCATCGAGGAGATTATCCTCACAAATTTCTATTCCAATATAGCCGTTTTTATTTGCATTCCTTGCACTGCCAAGTCGACCTGAACCGCTGTGCCAACCAACCATATTCCAAGGAAGTGTTTGATATGTCCTAATATCACCGTCTTTGTCCTTGCCAATAAAACCATGCACACAAACATTGACGCCGTCAGGTTTTGCTGTATTCCAGTGGTTGTTATATTTATTGACTCCCAGTTTGCCGTCGTCAGGTCCGACATATCGCCTTAGATGTGGATTGTTTGCGCCAGTTGAATGAATCATAATACCGGTGATTTTCTGTGTTTTCCCAACTTTATAACAGTTATTTTTTGTTAAAATAAGTTTTTCAAGTTTCATAAATTCCTCCATTTAATTTAATTTGTCACAAAAAGAGAGGTGACTGCCGCCACCCCTCCAATTCTTATTTGACTAACCCTTAATTATACAACCTCAGGAGTCTCTTCAGTAACCATTTGCGCAAGCTCAACAGTGTCTTCCATCTTCATGCCGATTAGCATTTGATTTTTGATGACATCTCTTAGCATTTTCTTTGCTGAGCTGTTGACTTTCATGATATCTTCAAGAGAAGCCGCAGATTCAGCAGTCTCAAGTGTACCAAGTGCAAATTGGATTTTTTCAGCCTCTGCATTTAATATGTGTGCAAGGCTGAGCTCTTCCATACCGATTGAGGAAAGGATAATATTAATAGCATCGTCTCTATTGATATTAACGGTTGAGTTAATATCAGGGATATTAGGCATTGACATAACAAAGCACTCCTTAAATTTATATTGTGTAGTCCACAGTACATATTATGCTATCAATATCTTTTTGTTACAGAAAAAAGGCATCTTATGAAATTAAAGCCTGTTCAAGCATTGAATATATTTCTTTGACGGCAGTGATTTCATTTTCGATAGTCGAAAACGAAGATATTTTTTCATTAAGGCAATGCTTAAAATAGTCTAAGTTCTCACAAAAGGTTGAGTGCATTTTTGGATAGCCAGAGTAGAGAATTCTAAGTTCATTGCTAAGAGCGGCTTCACGCTCCATCAATGAACTTCTGCTTGCTTGCAACTTTTTACCTAGCGCCGCTACATATGGTTTTTTGCCTTCCCAATCAATGGAAAGCTTGTATTTTTGCTTGTATTCATTTACGGTGTTTGCGTATTCTTCAATTTTAATTGTGAGTTCATCTTGCTCAAGCTTAAGTGCGCTACTCTCATGCTTTGCCGCTTCGAAAGCTTCGCCTAACAGTTTGTATTCTTCGTACAACAGCTTAAATTCGTCACGCTCATAATCATTGCTAACTGTGGAGAACAGCGCCTTTAATATGTCATGTTGAATTTTCAAAAAAGGGAAGTCGTCATAAAAAGAAACAAATCCGTTAAAAACAGCAACAAAAGGCGCATCGCTTAAAGTGATGCTGTCCTCTTTTAACTTGTTAAGTGCCACAAAATCAACATATTGACCCTCTTCCTTAGCGATTATGGTTTTAATCGTAGCGAGAAATTTGAAATAGTCCGATTTTTGGCTGTTTGGATTATTGTAGAGTTTGTTCAGTGCGATTGCACTGTTTTTTGTAATCGTATGTTCATCTAGTTTTTTTGCCATTGTGAGAAAGTCGTCCGGCGGAACATAGGCTTTTTTTTCCTCTTTTGGGGAATCATTTGCAGCTATGGTATTCTCTATATTTTTATTGCCAAATAATTTTGAAAATAAATTCATATAATCGCTCCTTTGCGCTTATTAAGTATAATAGTAATATATTCATTTACTGCAAATTAGTGTCAACTAGGGGCGATGAATAATAATATGATACTAGAAAAGATATGTTAGCAGTTAAAAAAAGAATGAAAAGAGGTTAATAATGGCTACAATAATAGCACAAGTAGATAGGCAGAGCGGAAATTATGAGCAGGTATTTGTATATTCAGTGAATGCTAGTTTTAATGGGATTTCAGGCGATATAAATTCAGCAAAAATCAGAATTTTTATCCCAGACTATTTGACAGTTTTTCTTGGTGATGTGCAAGAACCAATTAAACAAGTCACGCAAATTGACACGCCTTTAGGTGTGGAATATGAGTTTGATTTTGGTAGTATAACTGACCTTGGGATTGCGGTGCGCTTTGGCTTTGGTGTCACTTTTAAGTTAGAGGCAGACAATGGCAGCGGTTATATGTGCAGTCCGGTTATGATTATAAACGGCGAGGAGTTGACAACGGCTTCAAGTGACGAGATAAGACTTGAGGTATCACCACAATTTGAACTCACAAGAGAAATTGTGTTGCCGATGTCCGCTCCTTCATATGGCTCGGCGGTATATTTTAAGGTGAGTTTGCAGAATTTTGGCGATTTAGGAGCAGAAATTAAAAATGTCGAAATGAATTTCTCTAGCATGGACAATTTGGTTATAGATGATGAATATGAAGTCATTGGAAAAGATGTGTCAACGAAATTCCAAGATGAGAGTGCTGATAATATTGAGGGAATATATGAAAATGGAAATCTGAAATTTATAATCCCTAGCTATCGTGGTGAGATATATGAATTCATTTATCGTGCTGTGGTTGATGAAAACTTACAAGTGGGCGAGGAAATTGTGAGCATCGCCAATTGGAGTATAGATAGTGTCTCCCAAGTTGATGAAGTCACAGATATAACGCTTGCTGAGCCGATTTTCGATGCGCAAATTTCACTATATGTACCTGATTACAGTCTGCCTAATGAATATATCTGTTTTCGGATGGGGCTCTCAAACAGTGGAAATCAGATTTTGACAAATGCAATTTTTGAGAACAATCTCCCGACAGGGGTGGAGTATTATCAGCTAAGCACGGGCGCTTTTCACATCGGTGCGATAGAGAAAGACATTTCTGCACAATATTATATAGATTATATGACTGTCAATGGCGTTGAGGGGGAGCTTGGCCCGTTCAACACTGATGTGAGCTCAACGGTTAACCTAAGTGAGCTTATTGAACTTGGCGACCAACTAACAGCACTGTATTGGAAACTGGATGCCATAAGTATCGGTCTTCAAACTAAGGCATCGCCACAGCTTCTTGGCACGGTGAAAGCAGATGTTGAACTGGATAGCTCGCTACTTGACCATATTCATCTTAGCTACGATACGAATGGTGAGAGGCGTGAGCAAGTGGTGAATGAAACGACGCTGATAGCGAATTATTGCACGCTAAGACCAACACTCTCGTCTTCAGTCGCTGAAAATCCGATCAGACCAAATGACATTGTTCGCTTGACTTTTAATGTAAATTGTAGAAATTCAAGGCTTAGAAATCCAATTTTGGCTTGTCTTTTACCAAAGGAATTTCTATATGTTGGAAATGAGCAGTATCGCTATACGGATATTTTTGCAGAGATTTCTCCACCGGAGCCATCAGTGAAGATTGTAGAAAATTTCAATGATGACAATGACATGCTTGTTAAGTTTGAATTTGTAGGGGATGACGCCTTTGATTTTAGACAGCTTGCAACGATAAAAATTTCATTTGATGTGAAAGTGGCAATCGGCGCCTATGGTGAAGTGAGCACATTTCTGCTCTTAAACACGAAGGGGAGTTCAGGCGTAATCCCTAATAATATAGATGTGTATGTGGACAGCGATGATATTGCAAATGACGTGACTGTCTCAAGTAATTATGCGAAAAGTAATATTATAGACAATCGCATTTTGTATTTTGTGAGCACATCGTCGAATAAGAAAGTCAAAGGGCTACTTGACAGTGTTTATATGGAGGAGCCTGATATTGGGCGCACTGTAAATGGTGGAAGTTTAGAATATCTAATAACAGTCAAGAACATCGGGAATGCAGATTTAGAGGATATTGAAGTCGTGGATATTCTGCCATATATTGGTGATATCGGAGTTATTGAAACAAAGCGCAATCGAGATAGCGAGTTTGCGGTATATGCACTGTCGGAGGTTGCCGCCGTGATAATGCCATTTGAAGAAGTGGGCTTTGACATTCTATATTCAACGAGCACAGACCCTGTTAGATTTGGAGCAAACTTTGATATAATCGGTAGCGATGACAACTGGACAGAAAAACCGCCTGAGGATTTGAGTTTTCTACGAGCTTTTAAGGTTAAAATTAAAGATAGGGTGCTACGACCTAGTGAAACACTTAAAGTAGCTGTCACAGCGTCTGTGCCTGTCGGGGTCAATGCAAATGCAGTGGCATGGAATTCATTTGCGGCAGATGTAAGCTATACAGACTTAAATGGTCAAAAACAACATCTTCTTGCGATTGAGCCGGAAAAAGTCGGTATATTAATTGAGGAGAGTGCAGAAGAAACAGTTAAAATTTCAGGCTACTCATGGGTGGACGAAAATGCAGATGGATACAATAGCAATGGCGAGCCATTTGTAAATGACGTGGCAGTTGTTTTGTATAATGAGAGCGGAGAACAAATTAGATATACATCCACACGGACTGACGCAAGTGGAAACGACGGGCAATATCTATTTGACAGTCTAGCGGCTGGAAAATATTATTTGCGGTTTTTCATTGATACAAATAAGTTAAGGTTTACGAAGAAAATTGAGGAGGGGGATAACACAAGCAAGGCGAATAGCAACGGTGTTACGGCTCTCCTCGACTTGACGAACACAAAAGAGCTAAGCAATGTAAATGTTGGGATCGTGCCAAAAGGGAAATATGGGCTTGATGACATCATGAAGATTAACAACCAAGTGCGTGGAGTTGTGAGAGATGTCATAAAAAATCAAATGCTTTTGACAATGAAACAAGAAGATGTGATTGAGTTGATTGAAAAGAGTCAAAAAGGAAATTAATGTAATATATAAATAAGGTAATGTACAAATAAGCAAAAAGAGCAACCTCTCGGTTGCTCTTTATTGTTTAAGAAATTGTGTTAGAAAGTTGGTGCAAGTCATAGTTCAAATATTATGGCGCCGGTTCGATATCAAGCCCAAGCTCGACCCACCTGTTTATTTTATCCTTAGGTTCAGATCTCAAACGTGCGAGTGCTACTTGACCTGTCGTTGTGTTGATGTGAAAACTAAGATTTGCTGTATTGCCCAGCTCAGAATCCGCATCGCCGATGTTGCCCATATATCCTGTGCCAATTGAGGTGTTGCTAAAAGCCTCATATTCCACGCCCATGACATTGAATAGAGTTTCTGCGATTTTTTCAAGTACAGCATCGGCATCGCCCTCTATATCCGATGGGGAAAGCGAGGGGATATTATATTCTGGATCACTGTCGTTGAATATAGAAATCCGACTTCCGCTGTGTGTATATCGAATCATAAGCATCCCTGATTCAACAGTTGTAGATTCACTTCCTGTAATCCAGAGGACTTCAAGATAATGATTGGGAGGAATTTGGTTTTTCTGGTCAGTAACCGCCAATATAGAAGCGCGCAAAATATTGGACGCGGCTCGCAGGTCATTGGATTCGTGCGCCTTTTCTAAATAAGCGAACAAATGCGGGACTAATATAACAGCGAGGATTGCGATGATGACCATCACAATAATTAGCTCTGTGAGGGTAAAACCCTTTCTGGACCTAATTCTATTGGTGTTCATTGGTTGCTCCTTATAACTTTTCAACCGCCTTAATCACGACAGCTGTACGAGGTTTGTCGTCAAAATCTGTTTCTACTGTTGCGATTTTATCCACAACATCAAGCCCTTCAATTACTTTGCCAAAAGCTGCGTACTCTCCATCGAGATGAGGTGCTTTTTCATGCATAATGAAGAATTGACCGCCTGCAGAATTTGGCATCATCGATCTTGCCATAGAGAGTACCCCCTTTTCGTGGAGGATATCATTTTTGATACCATTGCTGCTAAACTCACCCTCAATTGTATGCCCAGGGCCGCCACGACCGGTGCCTTCAGGACAGCCACCTTGAATCATGAATCCCTCAATTACACGATGAAATGTGAGGTTATCATAATATTTCTTCTCGATAAGTGAGAGGAAGTTTTCACATGTGATTGGTGCGATTTCAGGATATAGCTCAGCGGTCATTACAGAGCCATCCTCCATTGTAAATTTGATTTTTGGATTTGTAGACATTTTAGTTCTCCTTTATTATTTAAATTAAATATATACAAAAGCTCCGACGACACCCGACAGCAAAATTGCGAAAATCGGATTTATCTTGAACTTTTTTATAGCAATGAGTGCGACGACAGTGAAAATAATCGCCTTTGGGTCAATTGGCATATCGATGCCATCGGGAAAATATGCATGCTCTCCGATTGAAATTGCCGCTGTGGCAATGAGACCGACGACTGCCGGACGAAGTGCCGCCATGACACCCTTGACTTGCGGCTTGTCGTTTAAGTTTGCAAAAAAAGCGGCAATGGCAAGGACGATTATAAATGAGGGGAAGACAACACCGGCAGTTGCGGCGATTGAGCCTGCTAGTCCTGCGGTTTTTGCACCGCAAAATGTCGCCACATTTATGGCAAATGGCCCTGGTGTCATCTCGGAAATTGCGATGAAGTCAATGACTTCGGTTTGTGTTAGCCAGCCTTTTTCAAGCATGAAACTTTGTACGAGGGGAATCATTGCATAACCGCCGCCAAATGTTGTTATGCCAATTTGGAAAAACGTTATGAACAAGTCAAATAAAACACTCATTTGTCCGCCTCCGTTCTAAATTTTTTCGTCAAGAAAATTAGACCAAAGAGGGCGGAGCCGATAATAATATACACAGGGTTTACGTTGAAGAAAATTGCAGCGATGAATGCGATGGTCGCAAGTGCATAGTCAAGTTTTTCCTTTACGGAGCGTTTGCCAAGTTTCATTACAGTCAAAATGATAAGTGCAACGACACCCGAGCGAATACCTTGCAATGCGGCATATGCGATTTCGCTGTTTTTTAGCTCAAGATAAACACCTGAAATCAGCGAAATGATTATGAAAGAGGGGAGAACGATGCCGAGAACTGATACGATGGCACCGAGAATTCCCGCCAAGATAATAGAAAGT
>CAYJIE010000074.1:7154-11991 GCA_964370145.1 uncultured Oscillospiraceae bacterium | reverse complement strand
CAGTTTAGACTGCGAACTTCTTTTGCGTTTAATTTTCAGTTCAGCATATAATTATTGTGATAATATCACAATAAAGTGATTTGATTAATAACACCATCCAGAACATAAAAACTTAAACAAGGCAATAAAAAATTTTATTTTATAAAATCTAAAATTTTGCATTGATTTTTAACCTTAATCAATGCTATAATTAAAGCGTCAAATTTTGGTGAAAAATGGAACTTACATAAAACTAACATATAGGAGCTAAACAATGATTACAGGTGAAATAAAAAACAAAGTTGATAAGATTTGGACTGATATGTGGGCAGGCGGTATTACAAATCCGCTCACCGTAATTGAACAGCTCACATATCTGATTTTCATTCGCTCGCTCGATGAAAAAGAACTCGAGGCAGAGCAGTTTGAAGTGCTGACAGGAGAAAAACTCCCAAAGATATTCCCAGAAGATATGCAAGAGCTTCGTTTTAGCAAATTCAAGAACAGAGACGCAAGGGATATTTATGAGATAATCAGCACGAAAGTTTTTCCGTTCATTAAGACAATGGGCGACGATGAGAACACACAGACGGCTTTCTCTCGCTATATGAAAGATGCGATGTTCCTATTCCCCGAGGGCAAAAAGCAACTACTCCAAAAGGTTATAACAGCACTTGACGAGCTCTTCGAGCAAGACTTGCAAGACCGTGATATGCTCGGTGATTTGTATGAGTACATGCTCGGTAAGCTTGCAACAGCAGGGCAAAACGGACAATTCAGAACACCTAAACATATTAGAGATATGATGGTGCAACTTGTCGCGCCAAGCCCCGATGATAAAATTTGCGACCCTGCTTGTGGTACGGCTGGCTTTTTGGTGTCCTGCGCCGAATATATCAGAGACAAGCACGAAAGCACGATGACGACGGAGCAATGGGCGCATTTTTCGTCCGATGCCTTTAGCGGTTTTGACTCGGACAACACAATGCTTAGGATTTCTGCGATGAACTTGATGCTTCACTCAATCACCCACCCCGACATCGACTACAAGGACAGTGTTTCAAAGCAGAACGGAATAACTTCAAAATATGATGTGATTTTGGCAAATCCTCCTTTTACAGGCACGGTTGACACAGAGAGCATTAATGATGACCTCAAAGCAATGTGCAACACAAAAAAGACAGAGCTTCTTTTCCTCGCTCTATTTATTCGTATGCTCAAAAAGGGCGGTCGCTGTGCGTGCATAGTTCCCGATGGCGTGCTTTTCGGCTCGTCAAAGGCACATGTGGCAATTCGCAAGGAACTTGTTGAAAATCATCAGTTACAAGCGGTTATCTCCATGCCAAGCGGTGTGTTTAAGCCTTATGCCGGTGTGTCAACCGCTGTGCTTATTTTCACGAAAACAGGCGCCGGTGGCACTGACAAAGTTTGGTTTTATGATATGAAAGCGGACGGGCTGTCTCTTGATGATAAGCGAAACGAAATCGCAGACAATGATATTCCCGATATTATCAAGCGTTTTCAAAACTTAGAGGGTGAGCAAGACAGGGCGAAAACAGAACAAAGCTTTTTTGTTGCAAAAGATGAAATTGAAGAAAATAATTATGATTTGTCGATTAACAAGTATAAAGAGATTGTCTATGAAAAGGTGGTTTATGATGCACCGAGCGTGATTTTGGACAGACTTGATAAGCTAAGCGGTGAAATTGCCGAGAAAACGGCAGAGCTAAGGGGGCTTATTGATGGCTAAATGGGAAATGGTGAAGTTGGGTGAGGTGTGTGATGTGGTATCTGGGTCTACACCAAAAACTTCAGATGATAGATATTGGAATGGTTCATATAATTGGGTTACACCCGCAGAGCTGAATGAGAATACAATCGAAGTATTTGAAACGGATAGAAAAATAACAGAGTTAGCAATTAAAGAAACATCTTTAAAGTCTTTTCCTAAAGGCACGGTCTTGTTATCGTCAAGAGCACCAATCGGAAAAGTTGCAATTGCTGGCACGGAAATGTATTGTAATCAAGGCTTTAAGAATTTTATATGTTCAGAAAGAATATATAATATATATTTATTTTGGTTTCTAAAGAGCAAAACTGATTTTCTTAATTCATTAGGGCGAGGGGCAACATTTAAAGAAATATCCAAAACGATTGTTGAGAAAATCAAAATCCCATTACCACCACTTCAAGAACAGCAAAGAATGGCTAAAAATCTTGACCTTACAAGCGACCTTATAAAGCTATACAAAACCAAGCTTGAAGAATTAGACAAGCTGATTCAGTCGGTGTTTTATGATATGTTCGGCGACCCTGTGACGAACGAAAAAGGCTGGGAAGTTGAAACATTACAACAACTAATTGATAAAGCAATAATTACATATCACTTAGATGGAAATCATGGTGGATTATACCCGCGCTCGGAAGAATTTATTGCATCGGGCATACCATATATAAGTGCAAACGCTATAAAAAATGGAGCAGTAGATTTTTCATTTGCAAAGTATCTTTCTAAAGAAAGAGCTGAAAAATTCCGTAAAGGTGTAGCACAAAATGAAGATGTATTGTTTGCACATAATGCTACGGTAGGTCCAGTAGCAATTCTATATACAAATGAACCTTATATTATATTGGGAACTTCATTGACTTCGTACAGATGTAATAATTTGGTTTTGTTGCCATTTTATTTAAAAAGCTATATGGAAAGTAATGGATTTAAGAACCAGTATATAATAGAAATGTCACAAACAACAAGAAATCAAATTCCTATCACAACTCAGCGAAAATATAGTTTTTTACTCCCCCCTCTCCCCCTCCAACAAAAATTCGCCGACATCGTAACCAAAATCGAAGAACAAAAAGCTAAGGTAAAAACCGCATTAACCGAAGCCGAAACACTGTACAACAGTCTAATGCAAGAATATTTTGAATAAAAAACAAAGGAGTTATTAAAATGAAAAAGTGTTTTGTTATTTCACCGATAGGTGACGAAGGTAGCGAAATCAGAAAAAGATCCGATCAATTATTCAAGCATGTGATTAAACCTATATGTGAAGAGAATGGTTTGGAAGTGACTCGATTAGATCAGATTAACACAACTGGATCAATAACGGTGGACTTAATTGAACAAATAAAAACATCAGGCTTAGTTATTGCTGATTTAACTGGGCATAACCCCAATGTTTTTTATGAAGTGGGATACAGAACTGCACTTAGTTTACCAATTGTTCATTTAAAGCAGAAAGATGAAATGTTACCGTTTGACGTTACTACTATTCGGACATATGATTATGATTTGTCAGATTTGGACTCAGTTGATGTGTTGAAACAAAAATTAAATGATATTATTAGTAGAATTGAATTTGATAATATGACAAAAGTGCATAGCGGATCGACAACTTTGATTTCTAACAAAGACATAGAATTACAATATGAAATATTAGAGAGCATAAAGAGTTTGGAAAATACAATAAAGGAAAAAGATGATAGCACATTACAAAAAATCATGGAAACAGCTATAACAAAGGCAGTCCCTCAAGAAACAACGGAAACAGCTATGATGAAAGCTATAATGCCAGCTCTTTTAAGTAATCCTGATACGCTCGAAAAGCTCATGCTTATGGGCGAAAAAAATAAGAAGAAATAATCACACAGTAAGGTGATCAACTTGTCAAACTTCACACACTTACAAGAAAAATCCAAATATGAGCTTTTGCGTGATGCTTGCATAGAGGCGGAAAAAGCTCTCTCAACGTCTTTTGCCATGAGCGCAATGGGCAGTCGATAGATTACTTTGGTGTGAAAGACTAATAATATTTTGAGAAATGGGTGTTAATGAAATGAGTAACAATAATACAAATAGCGGATTGTCTGAAAATTATGCCTCGAAAATAGAGAAAATGAATGAGTTGAACAACAAAATAGCTGACTCGGTAGAGTCGTACATACCTAAAAATATATCTGTAATGGAGAGCATGACAAATTCCCTTCAAGTGTTCAGTTCGATACTGGGACAACCATCTGTGAGTCAATTTGAAATACTCAGAAGCGCAAGTGTATTAAGTCAAACGTTGGGTCTGCTTTCTAATAATATCGTCCCAGACTATTCAAGGGCTCTCAATAGCATGAGTATACTGAGTCAAAGTATGAATTCAGTATTGAGGAGCATAACACCAAATTATCAAGAGTCTGTCAGAAATTTAGGGTTGATGGGACATAGCATTACTTCAATGTTAAATTATGTGTCACCAAGCGTTTTAGGAGACATTAACTCATTGGGGTCATTAAATGCAGGATTGAGTCAATCAATCAGAGATGCTTCAATAAACCATTATGGGATTAGTAACACTGTTGGACTATTTGGCAATTTATTAAATAGCCAAATCAATTCAGTTGTTTTTAATAATAGTCAGTTACTTAAAACAATAAATGATTCAAGTAACATTATCAGAACATTGGGAATTGAAAGTGCATTTTTATCTGACGAAGCCATTGATGAATATTGTGAAACAAATGATATTAAAGATGAAGAAGTAAAAGAGATACAAAGCATTGCTAATGAAATAGCAAGTGGAGAGCCTGTGTCTGTCAAGAAACCTACACAAGCCCAACGAGAATTTTTTCGTGATTATATTTATCCGTTATTGATAATAATATTCGCGCAAATTTTGCAAAACTTTACAGCTCAACCCACTATTGTAAACGAGATAACGTATAACACTAATTATTACAATACCGAAGTAAACAATTACTATGTTAATGTTCAAGGTAATGACAAAGATTTTCTTAATAATGGTGGATTAAGGTTTATCAATCAAGAAGAAGTCTCTGTTCGTATATGTGCAGATAATTCTTCTTG
>CAYJIE010000074.1:0-7144 GCA_964370145.1 uncultured Oscillospiraceae bacterium | reverse complement strand
CCGTTAGGGAAAGTAGTGAGCATAATTGAGAAAACTAGAAAATGGGGTAAAATTTCTTGGCAAGACGAGAGTGGTATGCTTTCTGGATGGATTCAGAATTGGAAACTAAATGAGTTTAAGTGATACCTGAAGTCGTGGCAGATGTATAGTTAATTGTTTCTTGTTATAAATTATAAATTACGGAGATGTTAGTTATGGAAATTCCAAGTAAATTAGGTGAATTTATGTCGAAATTAGCTATCGATATTCAAATTGGACAACTCTATAATGAAGACATGTTTCATTATACATCTACTAAAGGATTTGACTCAATCTTGTTTAATTCTTCTAATGCGCCAATTCTATGGGCAAGCAGATACGATTGTCTTAATGATAAGAGTGAAGGCGAATTCGCAATCAAAGCCTATCAAAGGGTATGTGAAGATTTGTTGTATTATAATAATATAACAAAAGAAATGTATGATTTCCTTATTAACATTGCTCCATCTAAGACATTTCAATTCATATATGGAAATGACAAACTAATCAGCTCAACTCGAAGAGAGGCGGACAGTTATATTGCCTCTTTTTCAAAAAGTCAAGACTCACTCGCAATGTGGAATTATTATTCTAAAGGAAATCTGTATGAAGGATACAATATAGGGTTTTATGGTTCTGAAGTAGATCGCTCATTGACAAAGCTTTTCAAAAAGTGTGCAGATCATAAAATTATTGAGGTTGTTTATGATAGAGAAGCTCAGCGAGCTATTGTAAAAGAATATATACTAAGCATATTAGAGCACTATGCTGCTGAATATGAAATGCCTATCAGATATTTGATTTCAAACAAATTGAATGATTGGAAATTACAATTCAAGAGCGAGTTCTTTAAGCATGAAGAAGAAGTTCGAATAATCATCTATGTTCCTCGTAAGCTCGATTTTCCAACAGCAGACCAGCCTTTTGAAATTAAATATAGATATAATGCAGGATTTATAATTCCATATATAGAACTCGACCTATGTCGAACGGATGTTACCAATGTGGCTTTGGGACCATTGTTTTGTGCTCAAGAACAAAAAGACTTGCAAACTGATATTTTAAGAAATAGATTATTGAAGACAAAATACACAAGAGTGAGAGTGTCACACTCAGATATTCCTATAAGATACTAAATCACACTCAATTGGAGGGGGAGACCGCCATGTCAAACTTCACATATTTACAAGAAAAACCCGAATATGAGCTTTTTGTGATGCCTGCATAGCGGCTGAAAAAGTTCTTTCGACTATATAACTAAACTAAAATCAATGCAATTGAAACACCAGGTAATTGCGTAAGTAATAATATTTTGAGTAAGGGGGCACTTATGGCAGAAGCACTTGAAATACTTAATAAAATTGCAGAAGTCATTGGTAATCTATTTTTTAATGAAATGACTGCAACGATTGTTAGCGGTGTATTAGTATTTGCTTTATCCCAACTTTTCATTGAATATTACTTAAACCCAATAAAAGAATATAAAAAGCTGAAAGCAAAAATTGCATACACACTTACATATTATGCTTGTTATTACAGCAATCCAATAAAATTAGAGCAAGATGAAAAAGGGCTATGGCAAAATGGCTCGAATGAACTGCGCAAAGTAGCTTCTGAGGTAGACGCATTTGCACAGGTGCGCCCAAAATCCAATCATGCTATTCCTAAAAAGGAAGACTTACTTAAGGTTAAATCTTCAATAATTGGGTTATCAAACTCTTTTTTTCAAACTGGGGCAACTGACAGGATTGACTTCAACCTTGAACGCATATCTGAAATTGAAACATTATTAGAATTAAAATGATAAAACAGTAAGTTTAGTTATATTTTGAGTAAAGGAGAGCGCCATGTCAAACTTCACATACTTACAAGAAAAACCCGAATATGAGCTTTTTCGTGATGCTTGCATAGAGGCGGAAAAAGTTTTTTCAACTTCCTTTGCCATGAGCGCAATGGGTAGTCGAAAGGCGCTCGAACTCGGGGTGAAGTGGGTCTACTCCGCCGACAACACAATGCAAATGCCCTACAAGGACAACATTCAGTCGCTCGTCCATGAACACTCCTTTAAGATGGTGATGGACTATAACACTTGGGGCAAACTCCAATTCATAATCAAACTTGGAAATCTTGCGGTGCACACATCCAAAAAAGTTTCAAAATCCGATGCGCTCCTCGCCTTAAAAGGGCTGTTTGAATTTGTCCAATGGATTGAATATTGCTATGGCAAGACATACTCCCCAAGGAAATTTGACGAGAAAATCATTCCGACACAGGCAGTGCCAATTGATGAGAAAAAAGCCAAAGAACTGGAATCTTTAATCTCTCAAAAGGACGAGGAAATCAAAAAACTCCGTGCGCAAATTGAGGCAAATTCTATGCAGTACATGGCGAACAAGTTGCACGAAATGCCTGTGCGCTCGTTTGTCCCTGACGACATTTCGGAATACGAAACTCGCAAAAAGTATATAGATGTGGACTTGAAACTGCTTGGTTGGACTTTCGGCGATGACTGCAAGGAAGAAGATGAGTTTACAGACATGGTTGGCATTGACGGACAGAGGGGCTTTGCGGACTATGTGTTATATGGCAAAGACGGCTTGCCCTTGGCGGTCGTGGAGGCAAAGAGGACAAGCAAAGACCCGATAAACGGACAAAGACAATGCTTTTTATACGCCGATTGTCTTGAGCGAAAATATAAAAGGCGTCCGATGATGTTCTTAACAAATGGCTTTGAGACTTATTTTTGGGACGACAAGACTGCCCCAATGCGCCCTGTGAGCGGAATTTTTGCAAAGAAAGATTTGCAAAAGCTCATGGATAGACGAGAGAACAACAATAAAAAAGATTTGCTGAAAATTAAAATTGACGACAACATAACAGACAGATATTATCAAAAAGAGGCAATTCGTGCGTGTGCGGAGGACTTCCAAAAGGGCGAGCGCAAGTGTCTTTTGGTCATGGCGACCGGAACAGGCAAGACGAGAACTGCGTCGAGTTTGACTGATGTGCTATCTCGAGGCGGACATATCACTAATGTGCTGTTTTTGGCGGACAGGCGCTCGCTCGTCAAGCAAGCAAAAGAGGATTTTAGGAAATATCTCCCCGACATGTCGCTATGCAATCTACTCTCAAACAAAGACGATGCAAGTTCGCGCATTGTCTTTTCGACATACCCAACTATATTAAACATGATTGATAAGGCTCAGGGCGAGGACGGTGCGAAGTTGTTCACCCCTGCACACTTTGATTTAATCATAATTGATGAGGCGCACAGGAGTATTTTCAATAAATACAAGGCGATTTTTGAATATTTCGACTCATTTATTGTCGGCTTGACCGCAACTCCGAAAATGGACGTGGACAGGAATACATATGAGTTTTTCGAGCTTGAAAGCGGTGTGCCGACTTATGCGTATGACTACGAGACCGCTGTTTACAAGGATAAAGTTTTAGTACCTTACTACAACAT
This sequence comes from uncultured Oscillospiraceae bacterium, assembly GCA_964370145.1. GTDB lineage: Bacteria > Bacillota > Clostridia > Oscillospirales > Feifaniaceae > CAYJIE01. The sequence continues at coordinate 3,657 of CAYJIE010000074.1, read as the reverse complement.
CGAGGTGAAAACTGCGTTTATTGAAAATGGGATTTTTTACAGCGATTTATCGGAGGACGATAAGAGACGCTATGAGGACGATTTTACCGAAGATGACCATATCCCCGATTCAATTTCAGAGACTGATATTAATAAAATCGTGTTCAATCAAGACACCGTCGATAGGGTTTTGGTCGATTTGATGACCAAAGGTATAAAAATCGAGAACGGCGACAAGCTTGGGAAAACGATAATATTTGCGCAGACAAAAACGCATGCACAATTTATTGTTGAGCGCTTTAATGAGCTGTACAAGCAATATAAGGGGCTGTTTATCAGCAGAGTTGTATGTGATGACAGCTATGCACAGACGATAATTGACGATTTCAAAGTGGCGGATAAAATGCCACAAATCGTTGTTTCTGTCGATATGATGGATACCGGTATTGATGTGCCGGAAGTTGTAAACTTGGTGTTTTTCAAGAAAATTCGCTCGAAAACAAAGTTTTGGCAGATGATTGGGCGAGGCACAAGACTGTGCGAAGATTTGTACTGCAAGGACTATCTTGACCAAGATTATATTGATAAAAAGCGATTTTTCATATTTGATTATTGCGGTAACTTTGATTATTTTAGAGTTTCTAAAAATGGCGTGGAGGGCTCTGAAACAGTCAGCATTGTCGAGCTTATTTTTAGAAAGCAAGTCAGACTTATTGCAGCTTTGCAAATGGCGGAATATCAGCGATACACAGGCTTTAGAGAGTCGCTCATTGATATTGTGCACGGACAAATACTTGCACTTAATGAGGAGCTCACGACAGTTAAACTAAAAAGGCGGTATTTCGAGAAGTACAAACAAAGAGAGACTTTTGCAAGCCTTGCCGAGCTTGATAAGGTGGATTTAATCAAGCATATTTCTCCACTTGTGTTTAACGCCGAGACAGACGACACTGCGAGAAGTTTTGACAATTTGATTTACGGGATTATGCTTGCGCACATTGAGAAGTCGTCAACTTTTAAGAAACTGCGCAACAACCTAAAGTCCACCGCAGAGCTACTATTGACAAAGGCGAGTGTGCCACAAGTTAAGGCGAATGTCGAGCTTATAAAATCAGTTATTGACGATGGATTTTGGGATAATTTAGACATATTAAGTCTTGAGGAAGTGCGTGTGGTGCTTCGTGAACTTATAAAATTCACCGTTGAAGAATTTAGCAAGAAAAAGGTGTTCACCAACCTCTCAGATGTTGTGATTGTTGAAAATGAGGGTGATGCTTTAGAAGAGCCGTACACTTTTGAGGATTACAAGCTGAAAGTGAATAGATATATTGAGCAGAACAGCGATAACATCGCCATAATGAAACTGCGCAAAAATATTCCGCTTACTAAAGTGGATTATGAGATGATTTCAAAGATTTTTACAAGTGAACTTGGGAGCGAGGACGATTATAAGCGTGAGTTTGGCGATACCCCCTTTGGACTGTTAATCCGCAAAGTGGTAAAGCTTGAACACAGTGCGGCGATGGAGGTTTTCTCTGAATTTATATCGGAGCAAGGGCTAAATCAACAACAGATTGTTTTTGTAAACAAGGTGATTGAGTATGTGTCGCAAAACGGTTATCTTGAGAATATCGGTGAGCTTATGAAGCCACCGTTTGATAAGCCGGTTGTTTTTATTAAGCTTTTTGACAATGATAAGCAACGGAAGATTGTCGAGCTTGTAAGCTCGATAAAAGACAATGCACAGAATGTAATTGGGTAATAAGGCTGATAATTAGACATATTCGGAGTTTGTAGAACTTACTGTATTAAGCAAGAGAAAGCAAAAAAGGAGTAGAAACACTGATACTAGTAAATAAACATTCTGACCACGGGGTCGAATAAACTGAAAATGAGAAAACGGAGTGCAAAATGCACTCCGTTTTCTATATTATAACTGATCAGTTGTTATAGTAAATGCTTCTGGTAATGAGTCTTTCAAAAGTTTGTCCGAAATTGCAATACTATTCTTAGATATATTATAGTTGTAATTATTCCACATAGCTGGATATACATAAATTGACTTATTACAAACTTCAATTTTTTCTTCATTTGTTGAAATGTTATAAAATGGTTTCAGTAAAGAGAGCATTGGTGCAAGCAATACTTTTTGATTAGAGTATGAAATAGGAGCAGGTAACTTATCGTAACGAATCCAATCTAATAACCACATTCCTATGCTTCTGTGTAAAAATATTTGCTTTTGTTGATTCCAAAAATGCTTTAGGCATTCTTGACACGCTGTATCACAATCATTTTTACATTCTGACAATGTTTTATATGTTTCATTAAATAGTTGCTCCACCATATCTGCAACAGCCGCACTATAACCAGCACCACTTGACAGATTGTCAAACAGATAAATATCGATATAAGTATAGTCGCGAGTATATCTAATACGATATCCAGATTTAATATCAGTGAATTCTACATCTAATAATCTTCCAGCAGATAAGGCCATAGCTTCAGACAATGTTGTCGCAGCAGATTTTAACCATACATTCTCAGGGGTTACATCAATTTTTTTGTTATCTAACGATATTTGAAAGACAACCATATCAGTTAGTATCTGGTGACCTAAAAACACTTTTTCACAATCTGATTCAGGGTGTCTACAAGGCTTGGTTCCTTTAATTGGATGTCTGTATGGAGGATTAGGGCTCTCAGTTTTAAGAGTGTCATAGTTATCACCTGGTACTATTGCACCACATAATTTACACATCATAAAACCTTTTCTTTCACCTTCTTCATATATACCAGTATTTAATATTGTCAGTGGTTGGTCTGGTAATTTTGCTATACTTAAATTACTGTAACCCATGACTGGTTTTAACTCATCTTGACTTATAGGTAAAGAGTATACAGGTTCTGTTGCATAGCTGTTTTCTGCCTCTGCATCTGCCTCAGGAACAGACTTTGCATTTAAAGGAGCAAATCCCCAAGGTTTAATCATACTATTGTGTCCACTGATTTGTTCAGAACAGAAAGGGCATATCCCGCTTTCGGGTAAAGTTATGTCCTGCCATGTACATTGTGGATTTTCACAATAATGTACAGTTCTGTAATAATCTGGGCTATTTATATATTTTTCTGCAGCTTTTTCGTATTGACCTGGTATAAATTTTGAGTGGAAATTGTATATTCCACCAGACTTATATGATTTTTTGTTCACAACAACTATCCTTCCAGGTGCATATTCATTTAAAGCAATGTCAATAGAACGGTCTGGTTTTTCAATGATCTGCGAACCTCGATTGTCTTCGATATGAAATCCTACAACATTTCGTGGAAAAGAATATGTAGGAAAAACTCCTTCTTCCAGAAATACATCTAATAATGATTTTTCTTGATCTTCATCATCCTTATAATTTTCTGTGAACTCTTGGATTTTATGTTTTAATTTAATCAAATCATTTATCAATTCAGATAATGAATATTCTGAAATCGAAATATCATAGGGCAATAATCTTTTAATTTCTTTTTCTGACAATCTATACTTATTTAATAGATTGATAGAATTATCAAAGTAGTTGTTAATAAATTCTACTGATCCCAATTTATCTATAGACGATCCTGTGCTTTTGATAACTTCACATAATATTATTGAGTTAAGATGCCTAAATACTAACTTTTTATTAC
>CAYJIE010000073.1:0-12135 GCA_964370145.1 uncultured Oscillospiraceae bacterium | reverse complement strand
ATATTTTTGAGTTTTTATTCATACAGTAAAACTTATTCTCGTGTTTCAGGAACAGCAAAACCTGCGTCTATGCACAGGCTATCTTTTCGTGCCTCTGCAAAATCCATTTCCACCATTTCTTCCACAAGTTCTTTGAAAGAAATTTGTGGCTTCCAGCCAAGGGCTGTTCTTGCCTTTTTCGCGTCCCCCAATAGAGTTTCGACTTCTGTGGGGCGAAAATAGCGCGGGTCAATACGGACGACAACGCTACCCTTTGTCAAGAGCGGATTTTGCCGCACAGCCTGTAGGGTGTCATGAATAAAAGCGTCTGCTGTCGCAGATGCTTCTCCTTGAATTTGTTTTTCCAAAAGTGCTAGCAATGCCTCTTCGTCAAACGCCTCAACAACTCCCGTTTCATCAAGGCCATGACCTTCCCATTTAAGGTGCAGGCCAAGCATTTTTGCAGAAATATCTATAAATTCACGCACAGAATGTTGCACGCCACTGGCAATGACAAAATCTTGGGGTTTTTCTTGCTGCAGCATGAGCCACATCATCTGCACATAGTCCTTTGCGTGACCCCAGTCACGTAAGGCGTTTACATTACCCATATACAAACAATCGCTCATCCCCAAGACAATACGTGGTAAAGCACGAGTGATTTTGCGTGTAACGAATGTTTCGCCGCGCATGGGTGATTCATGATTAAACAAAATTCCGTTGCAAGCATACATATTATATGCTTCACGATAGTTTACTGTTATCCAGTATCCATACAATTTTGCAACGGCATAAGGAGAACGGGGATAAAAGGGCGTACTTTCTTTTTGAGGCACTTCTTGTACTAGGCCATAAAGTTCTGAGGTTGATGCTTGATACACGCGTGTTTTGTTTTCTAAACTCAGAAGGCGAACAGCTTCGAGCACACGCAAGGTTCCTATACCCACAACATCTGCTGTGTATTCCGGTGCATCAAAGGAAACTTGTACATGGCTTTGTGCTGCAAGGTTATAAATTTCATCGGGTTGAATTTTTTGCACAAGGCGAATAATATTTGTGCTGTCTGTGAGATCACCATAATGCATGAAAAATTTTTTATTCTCGTCATGAACACCTTGATAAATAGCGTCCACGCGCTGAGTATTAAACAGGGATGCGCGACGCTTTATGCCGTGTACCTCATACCCTTTCTCGAGCAAAAAGCGCGCCAAATACGCTCCATCTTGCCCTGTAATTCCTGTAATCAAAGCCTTTTTCATGCTTGTAACTCCTTCTGGCTGTGCACAATCTTTTTAATAAGCATAACAGTAGAATCCACAGCCGCGCACCATCAAGCTATTCACTTAACGCGTCCGTAATTGTCGTCAAAGCGGACAATATCATCTTCTCCCAAATAAGACCCCGTCTGCACCTCAATGAGCACAAGCGGGATGCGCCCGATATTTTTGAGCCTGTGCACGGAACCCAATGGGATATAGGTCGACTCATTCTCAGCGAGAATAAAAGTCTTCTCGTCCACTGTGACTTCCGCAGTGCCTCCCACAACAATCCAGTGCTCAGAACGGTGGTGATGCTTCTGCAAAGACAATGTTTCATTGATATTCACGACAATACGCTTTACCTGAAAGCGCTCCTCCTGCCCAAGGCATTCGTAGGAACCCCAAGGGCGATAGACTTGCGTATGAAATTGTGCTTCGGAACGCTGCTCGCGTTTCAAACGTGTCACAATTTTTTTAACGTCTTCGACGCGCTCCCTCTTTGTGACAAGCACAGAATCGCCCGTTTCCACAATGACAGTATCTTCAAGCCCCAATCCCGCAATAAGACGTTTTGAGCTGTACGCATAACAATTCTGGGAATCCTCAAGGATAACATCGCCGTGGCTGGCGTTGTTATGTGCATCCTTAGGGGCAATTTGATAGAAGGCGTTCCACGAACCAAGGTCGCTCCACTGCATGCGCGTGGGCACGACAGCTGCCTTGTCTGTGCGTTCCATGACGGCATAATCAACGGAGTCGTCCGGACAAGAAGAAAAGATAGAAGGTTCAGGACGAATAAAAGCCTTGTCTAGTTGACGGTGCTTCCATGCGTCTTGAACATGTGACATGATTTCGGGCGCAAACTTTTGCAGCTCTTCTAAATAAACGTCTGCACGAAAGAGGAATATACCGCTATTCCAGAAGCAGTTCCCCAGCGCAATCAGAGCGTGTGCTTTTTCGACGGTTGGCTTCTCTTGAAATGATTGCACATGATAACAGGCGCTCGAGATGTGTTCTTCTTGACGAATGATATAGCCAAAACCCGTAGCCGGTTCCGTAGGTTCTATGCCGAATGTCACCAGATACCCCTGCTGCGCCGCGGTGATAGCCTGAGAAATGCTCTCGTAAAAAGCTGCTCCGGAGTGAATGGCGTGATCCGATGGCATAACCAGCATCAAAGGGCTTTCATCGGGGTACTCTTGCTGCACCTGTAAAGCGGCGAGCGCAACGGCAGGCGCTGTATTGTGCGCCTCCGGCTCCAAGACAATGCGCCCATCTAGCTGACATTCATCTAATATTGACGCGGCATAAAAGCGATGGTCTTCATTGGTGACGACAATAGGTGCGGCACTTGTTATGGTCATGCAACGCTCAAGGGTATCCCCAAGGAGTGTGCGACCATTTGTTTCGACAAATTGCTTTGGATAATGCGAACGAGACAGCGGCCACAAACGCGTTCCGCTCCCTCCACATAAAATCACTGAAACGACTGTATGCATTCTTTCACCAATCCCTGTCTGTGCGCAGCAAGGCATTCTGACTAAAAATTTCTCTGGCGCGCATGTATGTAAACCTTAAATGATGTTTACTTTTACTAGGAGGCATAACGCCGCCGGGTGTGCAAAAACGTGTTGACTTACTGTCAGTAAGTCACTTCGTGCATTATAGCTAGCTCCCCAAAAAATGCAACTTTATCTTTTCAAGAAAATTTGTTTTGATTTGGATAATGCAAACGAGACAGCAGCCACAAATGCGTTCCGCTATAGACATATAATGCCGCCGTGTGTGCAAAAGCCATGTTTTTTTACCGACAGTGTTCACTGTTGGTAAAGTTTTAATTGTCGCTACTATACCAGTGAGATATGACTGCCTCTGCAAGAAACACTAAACGCTTTCATACAAAGACCCACTGCCCGCAGCGTGAACGCACTGCCCGCAGCGTGAACGCACTGTCATAACAGCATGAAGCGTTTTAAGGAGAAAATTGACGTTCTAAATATTTGAAAATACATTTTTTTTGTGCTATTCTATCAGGTCTCAACAAAAAAAAGTATTTTCTTGTAAAAATAAAGTTGCATTCTATGGGGAGTTAGCTATAATCACTCTCGTGATTTACCAACAGTGAACACTGTCGGTAAAAATTTAATGTTGGAATGCACAATGTCTTGACTTCAATGTGGATATACGCGTGAGTTGCGTCAGCTTCCGCGGTGTGGATAACATGCTGCTAGGTAAGTTGCTGGTCTTGATGATGTGCTCTGCTGGGCGGATCTTGGGAAAATCAATTGTAAATATTTGCAGGGATATTTTTATTCCACAGTTAAAAAAGCTTCTTAGAGATGAATTATGGAAATATTGGCACATCGTGGACACTGGACAAACGAGACGGAAAAAAATTCAAAAGAAGCTTTTCAAAGAGCTTTTGATGCAGGATTTGGTGTCGAGACAGATTTGCGCGATTGTAATGGGCAGATTGTTATAGCACACGACATGCCACAAGGTGACGAGATGCCATTCGAGGAATTGCTAAAGCTCCTTGATGGGCGACAATTGCCGCTTGCCCTCAACATAAAGGCAGACGGTATGGCGGCTGAAATAAAGAAAACTCTAGAAAAATATGTTCATCATAACTATTTTACGTTCGACATGTCGATTCCGGAAATGCTATATCAACACAGGTTGCAGCTCAAAATTTTTACCGGCTTGAGCGACGTTAATTCGAAGCCAATCATGCTGCCACAGGCGCAGGGGGTTTGGCTTGATGCCTTTTATACGGACTGGTTTGGAGAGGCCGAGATACGCACCTTACTCGACGAAGGAAAAATGGTTGCTATTGTTTCGCCAGAACTCCATAGGCGCAAACATGTAGCCGTGTGGGAAAAATACAAACATATGAAGCATCCCAATCTGATGCTGTGTACGGACTACCCAGAGGAAGCAAAGAGGTTTTTTTATGGGAAAAATTAAAGCTATTATTTTTGACATGGATGGTGTGCTAATAGAGGCCAAAGACTGGCATTATGAAGCGCTCAACCAAGCTCTGGCATTATTTGGCTGCACCATTTCTCGCTATGAGCATCTTGCGACATTTGATGGCTTACCTACAAGAAAAAAGCTTGAAATGCTCTCTGCTGAACATAATATTCCTCGTGATTTACATGAATTTATAAATACCATTAAGCAACAGTATACAATGCAGCATGTGTATATGAAATGCAAGCCGCTGTTTCAACATCAGTATGCGCTTTCGAAACTGAAATCCGAGGGATACCTTCTCGCACTGGCTTCCAATTCTGTGAGAATAACGATTGACATGATGATGCAAAAAGCCGACTTAATGAAATATCTTGCATTTACGCTGTCTAATGAAGACATCAAGAAGGCAAAACCGCACCCTGAAATATATAACACCGCCATTGCAAGACTGGGCCTTACTCCTCAGCAATGCATGATAGTAGAAGATAATCCAAACGGCATAAAGGCTGCTTTGGCAAGCGGTGCGCATCTCTTGCAGGTCAATACCGTTTTTGATGTCAATTATCAGAACATCAAAAATAAAATATATGAAATTGAGAATGAGTCAGAAATCGCTCAAGTGGGAGAGTGTTAATGAATATTATCATTTTAATGGCTGGAGCATCAGAGGATTTTGCGGAAAAAGGCCATACATATCCTAAGTATATCTTGGAATTACAACACAGACCCATGATTCAAAGAATCATAGAATCTTTGGAAAATATTGGCGAGAAGATACTTTGCATCATAAAGAAGGAAGACCAAGAGAAATATTTTTTGGGCGATACTGTAAAAATGTTATGCAACAATGCACAATGCATCGAAATTCCTTCAAATACGAAAGGTGCCGTGTGCAGTGCGTTATTTGCTATTGATAAAATAAATTCTAGTGAGGAGCTTCTAATAGTCAACGGTGACCAATTTGTAAAGCATGGTATCGAAAAAGCAATAGAGCATTTTAGAGAAAGAAACCTTGACGGGGGCTTGGTGTGCTTTGAAGCTGTACATCCGAAGTACAGCTCTATCCTCGTCGGTTCTGATAACTTTGTTATTCAAACAAGTGAAAAAAAACCAATTTCTAATATTGCCTCGACGGGAATTGCTTACTACAAAAGCGGACATGATTTTATAAAATCCTCATTTAAGGTTATTGAAAATAATGTGAATACAAATGGTAATTATTATGTGAGTTCAACATTCAATGAGATGATTTTAGAACATAAGAAAATTGGTATTTTTACAATACCAAAGAAAGATTATATTTCTTTTGCAACATATCAACTTTATGAAAATTATTTATCTGGAAAAAGGAGCGCATAATGACACATATACTCATACCGATGGCAGGTGCCGGCTCCCGATTTGCAAAAGCCGGTTATTCCAAACCATAGCCTTTTCTAGATGTGCTCGGAAAGCCCATGATATGCCATGTCCTTGAAAATTTGCGCATGGAAGATGCGCATTATATACTTATTGCCCAAAAGGCACATTATGAGGTAGAAAAGAACGTTATTAGTTTCATCGAAAAAAATTATAATGTGACCTTTATTTTGATAGACAGCTTAACAGAAGGGGCGGCGTGCACCGCACTATATGCGCATAGGCTCATTGATAGCGATGTGCCACTCCTCATTGCCAATTCCGATCAAATTGTTGATATGAACATTCAGGAATATATTTCCGATAGCCATACACGAGGGCTTGACGGCTCGATTCTGTGCTTTGAAGACACCCACGATAAGTGGTCTTATGCGAAAACTGATGCTAATGGGCTTGTAACTGAAATACGTGAAAAAGAAGTGATTTCGCCCTATGCCACTGTGGGCATCTATTACTTTGCAAAGGGCGCCGATTTTGTAGAAAACGCTCTTGACATGATTGTGCGAAATGCAAGAGTCAATAATGAATTCTATGTTGCGCCCGTATACAATTACGCCATTGAAGCAGGTAAAAAATATGGCATTTACACGATAGATAAGGCGCAAATGCACGGAACAGGTACGCCTGAAGATTTGGATGCCTACATAGCTCATAAGCAAGGAATGACGAATTTATGAAACGCGCTTCCTTGGACGACATGATAAAGGGGTGGTTCATAGGAAACTTTGAACCAAGCCTTTACAAAACAAACGACGTAGAAATTGCCGTGAAGCGTTACAAAAAAGGCGATTATGAAGAAAAGCACTTTCATAAAATTGCCACTGAATATACGTGCATCATAAACGGGCGTGTGCGGATGAATGATGCCATATATAACAGTGGCGACATTATTGTTATGGAGCCAGGCGAAGCGACAGACTTTGAATGCCTGGAAGATGGCACAGTCAATGTAGTAGTAAAAATGCCTGGCATCAATAATGATAAGTATAAAATATGATTGAATTTTAATCTTTATACTAGTTAAGATATATGAAGCAAGAGGGTTTTATGAAAAAAATTGTATTTGTTACACATGAGTTTGGACTCTTTAAGGGACACGGTGGAATAGCAAGTTACTTATACATGCTAGTTCAGAAAATTATATCAGAATACAATAATTATACAATTGATATTTTAACTTTTGCTTATGATAAAAAATGTACTATGTTAAAAAATAAAAGAATAAAACTTAAAAAAATCAAAGGTTCTAATCTCTACGAACAAGGCGAATTTATATGTCATTATTTATGCAAACTGAAGCCAGACATTGTAGAAAGTACAGACTACTTAGGGTTGTGTTTGAATTCATTGGTGTATAGGATGCATGCGAAAGATAATGAGCTACGCAACACAGTTTTTATCACTTTGCATCATACTGCTTCAAGAGAATCTTTTGAATGGAACGAAAAAATTCCTGTTGAAAAGGCAAGCCCATTTATAAAAGAGTGTTTTATTCGCGAGCGTACGCAAATGAAATTGTCTGACTTAAATGTTGCTCCTTCATTGTTCATGCAAAAATACGTTTCAAAAAATTATAAATTAGAGCATGTTGATGTAATTTATCATCCTTTTGTGTATAAAGAAAAAAAGAAAAATGAAATATCTGAAAAAGTGTGCAAATGTGTAGATACAAGTTTTTTTTGCAAGACATTTATTGTTAGTTGTATTTCAAGAGTTGAAGGTCGTAAAAATCAATTAACACTCGTTCAACAGTTTATTAAGTTTCTGGAAAGTACAAAAGTTAATGCAGCTTTGTTTTTAATTGGAAATAGTTCTAAAAATCAGGTTACAGGGGATGACTTCAGAATAGAAATATATCAGAAAATTCCTGCTGCATATAGAAGCAAGATTCATTTTTTTGACTTTATGGATACAGACCAAAAAGAAGCGGTATTAAGTGTAACAGATGTATCAATACTAGCTTCAACATATGAGTGCCTCTCATTATCCATGCTGGAATCAATACTAACCAAAACACCCGTTATCTGTTCATCTTACTGCGGGCTTGCTGACTATATGGGAGATATAAAAAGTCATATGACGTTTGACCCATTTAAAAAAGATGATTTGTTTGATAAAATAATTAGATATTATAAAATGAATGAAGCTGAAAAAGAACGTATTATGCAAGAACAAGAAAAAGGGCTGGCCGAAAAAATATCACTTGACGTTACTGTTCGTAGGAGATTAGATTTATACAACAAAGCATCACCTTCTATATCTGATGCAGCTTCTAAAGTGTTAATAGTCTCTTACAAAAATTTTCGCGACATCATTACCGAAGAAGTTTGTGAAAGTCAATACAGTGCTGTTCTTGTTCATTTTTATGTGAATCATATGTGTGGTGAAATGTTAGCTATGAAATGCCGTTCCTTTGGTAGATTGTTTTCTCAGGGAGATGTAATATGCCTGAGTGATTCATCAACCAAGGTGTACTTTATAGATATTTTACATTCATGGCATCCATTTATAATTCAAAAAATTTCTATAGACAGGCAACACATTGGGATGACATTTGAAAATTTCATTTTGTCTTTTGTCTATCCGATGTTACCTGTATATTGCTTTAATGATATTATTACTAATATAATGGATAAACCAAAAATATTTCAAAATGATTCGCATTTTATGCATCGCGAATTATTTAGAAAACGTTTAATTGATGGATGCTTTTATAATGAAAACATTATGAACTTAGAGAGTTATGTATGATGAATGCAAATATTAAAAAAATTTCACTACTTATCCATGGGCCATATGAGGGGAATGCATACAATGAAATATTTGAATCTATTGATAAAATAGATAAAGATATCAGAGAGATTGTTGTTTCAACTTACATTGCTGATTACGAGAATACAGAAAAAGCTTTGTCAGCTTTTAAGCATCAGCACGCATTGAAAGTAATGTATAGTAAAGATTTAATAAATCCAGGATATTTTAATTTAAATCGGCAAATTGTAACTGTCAATACTGGTTTAAGCAATATATCTGATGATGCTATTGTTATTAAGCTTAGGAATGATCAGTGGTGTGACATGTTAAAATTGATTGATATAATTAAAAATATTTATGTTTCAAAGGAGTTTAAGAAAATTATAAGCACAAATTGCTATACTAGACAAGACAGGCTATATCACCCATCGGATATGTTCTTGTGTGGCTGGAAAGAAGCATTAAGTGAGTACTATAGCATTCCATTGCAAGAAAAAACACATTTAGATTGCCAATTGGAAATGATAGATACTCTGCGGACAACAACTGAGGAATTCAAAACTTTTCTGATTTCTCCAGAAAGCGAATTATTTCGAGGCTACTTGAAACTGAAAGATTGGAAATTTCTAGAAACAGAAGAAGATAGCTATAATGCACTAAAAAAATATATTTACTTAATAAATACTTGGGACATTAATTTGCGCTGGATTAAAGCGAGAAATGCATTCTTACCTGGAAAAACTATAATTTTACCTTATACTTTTTCATTAGCTCCATTCTTAGATGCTCCGTTAGAGCATGCACGTTGTTATGCACGTCACAATTTTCAAGGTCATGTAACACTACGAGACATATATTTTCTTATTTACTCGCGAGGAATTTTTTCAATCAAATACAATTTTCTTAGGAGATGTTTGAAGAAAATTGCACGGATCATTCCTCGAAGAGCGTTAGATTTTTTGGGAAAAATAAATATAATTAAAAGAATTGTTGAATAATGATAAGTATCAGCTGCTGAAAATTTATTATTAGTAAGCTTTTTCTGCTTAGCCTGTTGCAAAGATAAGTTTCAAAAAAAGATACTGAAAGACGCTTTAAGTGAGTTCTTCTTTAGGATAGACGTCAAAGCATTACCAATGATAGGAAGTGCAAACTGACTCATCTTTGAAAATGGGGCAGATTGCGCTCTGGAGTATTCTTGGAGTTATATATGATTTTAAATGAGAAGCCGGAACGTCTGTATCTTTTAGATACTGTTAAGTTTTTTGCAATTGTCCTTGTCTGTTTGTTACATTACGACTGGAGAATTGTTCCACAGGGATACCTGATGGTAGAGATTTTTTTTATTATCACTGGCCTTTTAACTGCTTTGCGCTTTGATGATTATCAGAATAAGAGCTTTTTCAAAATAATTTTTTCAAGAATAGGTTCTTTTTATATTTTATACATTATTTCAATTTTTGCGATTTGTATATATAATAATGCAATTGACATAAATAATGTATTATCAGCATTCTTTTTTTTAGGTGAAATTGGTTTGTCAGAAAAATTTACACCCGGACACCTTTGGTTTTTAGGTGTATATACGTATGTATATATTTTTTTCGTGAGTATGATAAAAAGCTTTGACACAAATAAATGCATATTTGCAGCGTTTGTTGTTTCATTTGGGATGATAATGATGATGGCTACGCACTCTCCAGCTATGAACATTAATATTACTGTTGAAAAACAAATTGGCATTATTAATTTTGGTGTAGCAAGAGGATTTGCTGCTATGGGATTAGGTTTTTTATCTGGTATGATATATAAAGATTTATTTTATTTTAAGAATTTTAAATTAAATCTTATTTATTCAGCTATATTTTTTTTTCTTATTCTTTATATTGTTTTTCATGATGTTACACCAAGTTTTGACTTTTCTTTTTACGGCTTGGGATGTGTTTTTATAATTTTAGTTGCAAAAATTTCTTTGCATCCATCGTTAAATTTGCAATTAGCAAAATTCAAAAATATTTTTGATTTATCATTTAGTATTTATATATCTCATGGGTTTATATTGCTTTTTTGGGGAGACTGCCTAAAAAATTTAAATTCAAAAACGTTAAGTCTTGTATTGTATTTTTTTAGTATTATAACTATCTCTTTCTTTGTGCAAAAACTAGCAATTGTTGTAGAAAAAATTTTTACTAATATAGGAAGACTTACGATTATTCAAGAAAAACAGCCTTAGATGCGAGTCAATTGTTGTTTGCAGATGTACATTCAGTTCGAAAGTGCGACTGTCTAGGGCTTGAGAAAAAAGGATAGGTATGCAATCTTCTTGCCCTCATTCCCGAGCAAAGGATAGGAGCAGACACTCCTGCACGAAATGTTATCTGAGTTCTTTTACCTCAGCCGATTATTGCGTAGGTCTTTCTAAGTTCATAATAACTTATGGAAAATTTACAAAAAGGATGAATCATGATTAACTTGCTTACTAAACAATACTTTTATTATATCAAGTGATTGCATAATAGTGTTGAGTTCTGTAAGGATTTGGAATAACACCATGCTTCCATCAAAAGACATTTCCGTAATAGTGCAAGGGGCGATATATCCAACCCTGACTCCTCGTTGCTTGCAAAGCATACGAACGTACTTGCCTGATGCGGAAATTATTCTGTCCACATGGGAAGGAAGCGCGCTAGAGGGGCTTGATTATGATTGTGTTGTCTGTAGCCCCGACCCGGGGTCGGTTCTTCATGACCTTGTTTATTTTACGGCAAATAATACTAATAGGCAGCTTGTTTCGACGCAGGCAGGACTTGGCAAAGCGCAAAGGCCGTATACTCTAAAAATTCGCACCGATTTTGAATTAAGAAGTGCAGACTTTCTTTTACATTGGGACACATTTCCTCGAAGAAACACAAGCTACGCATTCTTTGAGCGTCGAGTGCTTTGCGATGTTGTCTATTCAAAAATGAGCTCATCTCAAACCTACAGGCCTCTCCCTTTTCATCCAAGCGACTTTTGGTTTTTTGGTTTCACTTCTGATATTAAAGCGTACTTTTCAGGTACACCTCTTTTGTCTACGGAAGAGCTGTCCGGTTGGCAAGTAAAATATCCCCATAAGATTCCGTACAAACATGCTTTTTTTCGCTATGCGCCTGAACAGTTTTTTTGCTTCTCTTGGGTCAAAAAGCACTATCCAGACGCACGCTTTGCTGACTGGAGTGACTGGGATGAGGTCAACATTGAGCTTTCAAGCAATGTTTTATTTAATAATTTTATCTTCTTGGATTATAAAAAATCTGGCATATTTTCAATAAAGCATTCCCATGCGCCCAGAAAACAATTGATGATTCATACGCTGATAACTTATAATTTTTTTAAATACATGTATGAGTTATACTCTGTTCCTGAGGATGAAAACCGTGCACATTTGAAAAGCATATATCGCTTGCAACAGAAAAATTTTATTCATATCCAGTGTTTTTTACATCCGTTGAGGCTATTGCTTCAGTGGGGGTATCGACCTCTCCACATATTACATCATCTCCTTGCAATACGTCTTTTAAAAAAAGGCAGACGCAATACTAAGAAAAACTAAAACGCAGACAACGCCATGTACACAAAATACATACGTTGTCTGCGTGTTAATTTTAGTTTTAATTTTGATTTTAATTTTAATTTTGATTTTGACGTCGCAATTTGCAGCTTTTAACGGACTGCTATCCGCTCAGCGCATTAGCCGTTCTGTGAACCA
>CAYJIE010000072.1:8376-12270 GCA_964370145.1 uncultured Oscillospiraceae bacterium | reverse complement strand
GGCAGTGTTCTCGTCCCAATCCTAAAAGACCTGTTTATTGTTTAGAGGTGATGTATGGACTTTATCCTTGATGCAATAAACGAATGGATGTCAACACTTATAATCGAGGGCATAATGGGTACGGTCAACGGCATGTTTGATACAATAAACACCGAAGTTTCTGACGCCGCAATCCAAGTGGGAATGACCCCTTCCGCTTGGAACGGCGGTGTCTTTAACATGATTCGGAATTTATCTGACACCGTAGTTATGCCAATAGCAGGAATGATACTCACCTTTGTCATGTGTTATGAACTCATACAGATGATTATAGACCGAAACAATATGCACGAATTCCACGGCGGCGACATCTTCAAATGGGTGATGAAGACGACAATCGCAATCGTAATTGTCACAAACACTTTCCCGATTATCATGGGAGTGTTCGATGTGTCACAATCCATTGTAAATGCTGCGGCGGCTCTAATAATCTCCGACACGAGCGTGAGCGTCGAATCTCTTGATACCCTCGAAGATTCCCTTAAAACCATGGAGGTCGGCCACCTACTCGGCTTGTACGCACAAATGCAACTTGTGAGCGCAGGCATGAAAATACTGAGCATCTGCATTTTTCTGATCGTCTACGGACGTATGCTCGAGATTTATCTCATGACTTCGCTGGGCGCAATACCCCTTGCCACAATGCAATCAAAAGAGTGGAATATCGGACAAAACTATATCAAATCGATATTAGCGCTTGCGTTCCAAGCCTTTTTGATTATGCTCTGTCTTGCAATTTACGCCGTGCTTATGCAATCCGTCGTGACATCTGGCGACCCTGTTGCGGCAATCTGGACATGTGTCGGCTACACTGTCCTACTCTGCTTCACTTTATTCAAAACAGCCACAATTTCAAAGCAAATTTTTAATGCCCACTAAGGAGGTAAAATGACAAACAGACAAAGATATTTCGACTGTATCGAAGCGATGCAAAGCGATATCACAGACCATTTTGACGGATATCGCATGAATGACAATATCGCAAAAAATGCGGTTAAAAACTTCGACTTTGATACAGTGAAAATTGTACTCGCAAATTCAATTTCTCTAAAAACTCACGACGGACGAATATCCGATGAGAATAAAAATTGGGCGAAAAGCATCGTTATCCCCATCGCACAAGACCAGCGCCATTTCTACATTCTCGATGGAAACGCAGGGCTCTTAAACATTGTTGCCAACCAGTTTCGAGCGCTTGAAAAAGAGCGTGAAAGACCCAAAAAATCAAGAGAAAAGGAGGTGCGATAAGTGGCATATGTTCCAATCCCAAAAGACCTTGCAAATGTGAAGACGAAGGTCGCATTCAACCTCACCAAAAGACAGTTAATCTGCTTTGGGATGGGTGCCCTTGTGGGTGTGCCGGTTTTCTTTTTCATCGATGGCTTTGGGAACACAAATTTAGCTGTGCTTCTCATGATTTTCACAATGTTCCCGTTCTTCATGTTCGCAATGTATGAAAAACACAATCAGAGTTGCGAAGTGCTACTAAAGCAATATCTTAATGTGCGGTTTTTTACGCCAAAACAACGAATATACCAAACACGAAACTTCTACGAAGTAGTGGAAAGACAACAAATTTTAGACAGGGAGGTAGCTAATATTGTCAAGAAAGCTAACACTGACAAGAGACGACAAAAGGCAAATCGAAGTGGCAATTGCAAAAGCAAAAAACAAGACTAAGGGAGTTTTATCAGCGCAGGACTCTATTCCGTTTAACACGATGTATGCCGACGGAATTTGCCATGTAAAAGACAATTTCTATTCAAAGACTATCGCATTTTCAGACATCAACTATCAGATTGCCCAAAACGAGGACAAGACCGCGATTTTTGAGGGCTGGTGCGATTTTCTAAACTACTTTGACAACACGATAAAATTCCAACTCACTTTCATGAACAGCACCGCGAATGTAAGTGACTACGAACACAGCATACATATTGCACCGCAAAACGACAACTTTGATTCAATTCGCAGGGAATATTCGGACATGCTCCATGAACAGATGTCGCGCGGAAATAACGGCCTTGTGAAAACAAAGTATATAACCTTTGGTATTGAGGCGGAAAATATCAAGGAGGCGAAGCCAAGACTTGAAAGAGTCGAGAACGACATTTGGAATGCGTTCAAGAAGCTCGGTGTCCGCACACGAAGTATCGACGGCAAAGAGCGCTTGAAATTATTTCATAATATGCTCAGAATGAATGGCAACGAGCCCTTTAATTTTGACTGGAAGTGGCTTGCGCCGTCAGGGCTGTCGACAAAGGATTTCATCGCACCGTCGTCTTTTCAGTTTAAGGACAAGAACAGTTTTATGACGGGTGATACAATCGGCACTGCGTCATTCTTGCAAATTCTTGCACCAGAACTTAGTGACCGCACACTGTCAGATTTTCTCGACATCGAAAGCAATTTAGTCGTGACTATGCACATTCAACCACTTGACCAAGCGAAGGCGATAAAGACAGTCAAGCGAAAGTTGACGGACTTACAGAGAATGAAAATTGAGGAGCAGAAAAAGGCGGTTAGAAGTGGTTATGACATGGATATTTTGCCGACCGACCTTGCGACATATGGCACGGAGGCGAATAAAATCCTTGCCGATTTGCAAAGTCGCAACGAGAGAATGTTCCTCATCACGTTCACGATTATTAATTCGGCGACCGACAAGAAAGAGCTCGACAACATCATGTTGCAGGCGAGTGGTATCGCAAATAAGCACAATTGCCAACTGATAAAGCTCGACTATCAGCAGGAGCAGGGCTTCATGTCCGCACTCCCCCTTGCAAATAATCTTATCTCAATCCAAAGGACGCTCACGACTTCGAGCACTGCGATTTTTGTGCCGTTCACAACGCAAGAGCTTTTTCAAAGCGAGGGCGAGCCGCTGTATTATGGATTAAATGCGTTGTCAAATAATTTGATTATGGTTGATCGCAAGAGCTTGAAAAATCCAAACGGGATCATCTTAGGCACCCCTGGGAGCGGTAAATCCTTCTCCGCAAAGCGTGAAATCGCCAATGTTTTTCTCATCACCAATGACGATATTTTGCTATGCGACCCTGAGGGCGAATACTTCCCACTCGTGGAGCGACTTGGTGGCCAAGTCATCCGAGTTTCCCCCACGAGCAGTCAACACATAAACCCGATGGACATCAACTTAAACTACAGCGACGACGACAATCCACTTGCGCTAAAGTCGGACTTCATCCTCTCTTTGTGCGAACTTGTCGTCGGAGGCAAAGACGGACTCACTCCAATCGAGAAGTCCATCATCGACAGATGCGTCACGGCGGTGTATAACGAATATCTCGCCGATCCGATTCCTGAGAAGATGCCAATACTCGAGGACTTGTACAACGCACTTTCAAGGCAAGAGGAAAAAGAGGCGAAACTCATCCGCTCGGCGCTTGAAATTTACGTCAAAGGTAGCCTTAATGTGTTCAACCACCGCACAAATGTGGATATCCAAAACCGCCTTGTTTGTTTTGACATCAAGGAACTCGGTAAGCAACTCAAAAAGCTCGGAATGCTTGTCGTGCAAGACCAAGTTTGGAATAGGGTGACCGTGAACAGGGCGGAGAAGAAGTCGACGCGCTATTATATGGACGAATTTCACCTACTGCTAAAGGAGGAGCAGACTGCGGCGTACTCGGTCGAGATTTGGAAGCGCTTTAGGAAGTGGGGCGGAATCCCCACGGCGATTACGCAAAATGTTAAGGACATGCTCTCATCAAGGGAAGTTGAGAACATCTTCGAAAACTCCGACTTTGTGTATATGCTAAACCAAGCGGCTGGCGACCGCGAAATCCTCGCAAAGCAACTGAATATTTCCAGTCACCAGCTCTCTTATGTGAC
>CAYJIE010000072.1:0-8276 GCA_964370145.1 uncultured Oscillospiraceae bacterium | reverse complement strand
AAAGTCCGAGAAGCTCGCAGGCAAAGTTGAAACTGCTACGGCGAAAACACCTAAAAAAAGAATAAAACCTAAAGAACACACCTTTGAAAAGTCGCCTGACAAATCAAAGGTGTGTTTATCTTTTGAGGAGGCTGACGCAAAAAAGCCTCCCTCAAAACTTGACCATACGGCACGCAACGCACCTGTTCGGCTTGCCTCTTCAAAAGTCCACGACGAAATCGCAAAGGACGGAGACGACAACATCGGCGTTAAGTCGGCGCACAGTGCAGAGCGCACGGGTGAAGCTTTCACACGCAAAGCACGAAGCATTCAAAAGTCGCGCAAGCGAAAGACTCACGAGAGACTTAATCGCACACAACAGAAATCAATTAAAGCTGATGTAAACTATCTCTACAAGAAAAGTCATGAGAACAGCGCCTCACCAATCGTCAATCCAATTTCAAAGTGGCAACAAAAAAGAGCCATAAAAAAGCAATATCTCGCGAATCACTATGGCAAGAGCAGTCCCTCAACGCCACTCTCAATCCCAGAGAAACTCGCAAGAGCAAGCATGGGCGTTGTCACTAAAGTCAGCGCCTCGGTCGGTGAAAACAAGCGCAGTTTGCTATTCTTCGCAATAGCGGCGGTCATTATGTTCAACTTGATGATACTCGCCTCGTCCATCGTCATGATATTCCAAGGCACGATGCAAGGGGTGCTCACTTCGTCCTACACCTCTGAAAATGACGAGCTAATCAAAACAGACGACAATTTCACGCAAATGGAGCAAGAATTGCAGGCGACTATCGACAATATCGAGGATGGTTACCCCGACATTGACGAGTTCCGCTATGACCTCGATGAAATCGCCCACGATCCGCACGAGCTCGCGGCATATCTAACCTCGATAAATAAGTATTTCACCGCTTGGGAAATCCAAAATGAGTTAGACAGGCTTTTTGATCTGATGTACGACCTCACGATAACCGAAGTCGTCGAGACACGCTATCGCACCGAAACG
Source organism: uncultured Oscillospiraceae bacterium (assembly GCA_964370145.1). GTDB lineage: Bacteria > Bacillota > Clostridia > Oscillospirales > Feifaniaceae > CAYJIE01. The sequence goes on along the minus strand of CAYJIE010000072.1, from coordinate 7,276 downwards.
CATGAGGGCACGTACACCACCGTTGATGAGGACGGCAACGAGGAGGAGCACGAGTACAGTTACGAAGTCGAAGTGCCCTATGACTACTACATTTTATATGTCACCTTGCGGAGCAAAACCGTCACACAGGTCGCAAATTCTGTGCTTAATGAAAAGGAACTTGAGCTGTTCAATGTCTACCGCGAGACACTCGGCAACAAGCCCCTACTCTTTGGCGGTGGCTCTGACGACAGAGCGCCTTCCACAGATTTAAGCGGTGTTGAATTTATCGACGGCGAGAGGCTCGGCAATCAAGAAATTGTCGACATCGCCCTTAGTCAAGTCGGCAACATCGGAGGCCAGCCGTACTGGTCTTGGTATGGCTTTGACTCTCGTGTGGCATGGTGCGCTACCTATGTTTCATGGGTGCTAAGTCAGTCGGGATACAGCGAGCCAAAGTTCGCCGCATGTCATTCGCAAGGTGTCCCCTATTTTGCGGAAAACGGACAATGGGCAAGTCGTGGCTTCGAGGATATCGCACCGGGCGATGTCATCTTCTTTGACTGGGAGGGCGACGGCCGTGCGAACCATGTCGGCATCGTCGTCGGCACCGATGGCGAGCGTGTTTACACCGTCGAGGGCAATGCCTATGACGAGTGCAAAGTCCGCGATTACGCAATCGACAGCTCGGTGATTTTGGGATATGGGCTGATGAACTAAGGAGATAAAATGAACACAAGAATTAGAAAAATTGCTAAAGAAATTGAAGCACTCGAAACGAAGATAACAGCGCACCAAGAGAGGATAAAAACACTGCGCAAAGAGCAAGTCGAGCTTGAAAACATCGAGATTATCGGTGCGATAAGGTCGGCGAAAATCCCACTTAGCGGTACAAAGGATATTGTCGCCGCTTTGCGAAAATACCACGATAACAAAGGAAATTTTCACTCACAAAATATTGAACTAAAAGGAGAAAAAAATGAAAAAATTGAAGAAAACTAAACTTATAGCGGTGCTTATGCTCGCTCTTATGTGCATAAATTTAATGTCGATGAGCGTTATGGCAGGTTATGACGAGACCGCCGTTCAAGAGAGTGACGATGAGCCCACCGCTCCACTCACTCCAGAGGGGAACTTGACCCTTGTTGACGATGTGAACGGAGAGCAGGCGGAAAACAAGCAATTTGTCACCGTGCAATCTAAAAACGGCAACTTCTTTTATCTCGTAATCGACCGAGACGGCGACAAAGAAAATGTCTACTTCCTAAACCTTGTCGATGAGGCGGATTTGCTGGCTTTGCTCGAAGATGCGCCAGTAGAGCCAGCCCCCGAGCCAGTTTGTATATGCACCGACAAATGCGAAGTCGGCGACATCAATGTCGATTGCCCTGTGTGCATCGTCGATAAGAGTGTGTGTCTTGGTGAAGAAAAAGAGCCACCGACGGTTGAAATAACCTCACCGACCGAGGAGAAAAGTTCACTGCCGATAGTCGTGGCAGTATTGCTAATCTGCGGTGTCGGCGGTGCGGTCTTCTACATAAAGGTCATTAGGGTGAAGAAAAATGCCAAAGGGAGCACTAATCTTGATGATTATGTATTTGAGGGCGGCGACGATGACAATGATGAGTATGATTATTACAGCGAAGACGAGAGTGATGATGAGGATGAATAATGCTTGCGGTTATAGCCGGTGAAAATCGCTAAAAAATGCGGATAAGTCATAGACAATTTTTGAAAATTGTGGTATAATAAATGTCGGAACGATTGGAGACATTTATTATATTGTGCGTTTTGCGAAACGCATTATATCCGACGCCATGCTCGCCACTATTGTGGCAACCGCATGTCATGTCATCATTATATCAAAATGCTTTGCATTTGTGGTATAATAATCATACGATAATTGCGCAAGGGGGATAAATCATGCTTGAAAATAAACTTGGACTGAAAACGGAAATCGAGCTTGATAATGCGCAGGAAAAAATCAGCAAGATTAAAGCGTGTAAACTGTTCGACGACGGCATATTGGACACGCTTGAAGTCGGCAAATTCTCGTCCTTGGCATATATCCACAAGTACCTGTTCGACGAAATCTATGACTTTGCGGGTGAGCTTCGCACTGTGAATATCTCAAAAGGGAATTTCAGGTTTGCGCCTGTGATGTATTTAGAGCCCTCCTTGAAGCATATTGACGCTATGCCACAGTCGAGCTTTGACGAAATCATTGAAAAGTATGTGGAGATGAACATAGCACATCCGTTTCGCGAGGGAAATGGTCGTAGCACGAGAATTTGGCTTGATTTGACATTAAAGCATGAAATAAAAATGGTTGTCGACTGGAGCATGGTTGATAAAAACGACTATTTCCTTGCGATGGAGCGCAGTCCGATTAAGGACTTGGAGATAAAGCATCTTTTGAAAAACGCTCTCACAGGTGACATCAACGACAGAGATGTCTACATGAAGGGCATTGACGCAAGCTATCACTATGAGGGATATAGTGTTTATAAAACTGATGACTTGGTGTAGGGTTGGAGCTGTGTGAAATTTATACTCCCCATATAAGCTTCTCATAAGGTCTAAAAATTTTACTTGACATTTAAGCCCTTTTACAGTATATTAGTAATTACTAATATACTGTAAAAGGAGATAATAATGAACAAAAGCAAAAAGCTTGCAAGGGTTTCAAACTTATGTGTTGCCTGCGGTACTTGTATTAGAGCCTGTCCTTTGGGTGCAATCTTGATAACCAATGGAATAAAAGCAAATGTAAATGAGGAAAAATGTGTGGGTTGCGGCAAGTGCAGCAAAATTTGTCCCGCCTCTGTAATAGAGATTGTAGCTCGCGAGGTGGCAGATGAAAAGTAAAAATTGGTATGATTATCTTTGGATTGTAGAAATTTCTTATTTTGTTCTGGGCTTTTTTAATATCCTATTTGCATGGCTTGGCATGGTGTTCTTTTTGACACCTCTTGTAATTGCAATCATCACAGGAAACAAAAGCTATTGCCACCGCTACTGTGGTAGAGGTCAATTGTTCGCCTTGCTGGGAACGAAACTTTCTCGTAATAAGCCACTACCTAATTTTATGCGTACTACATATTTTAGATACGGATTTTTAGCGTTCTTTATGATCATGTTTTTGAATATGATTTTCACCACCTATCTCGTCTTTGCAGGAAGTGCAAATTTAACAGAGGTTGTAACACTGTTTTGGACATTCAAAGTGCCTTGGGGATTTGCTAACAGCACATCGGTTGCCCCTTGGATTGCGCAATATGCCTTTGGCTTTTACAGTGTCATGCTTACTTCAACAATTATAGGTATAATAACGATGGTGCTTTTCAAGCCACGAGGATTTTGTGTATACTGTCCAATGGGTACAATGACACAAGGGATTTGCAAAATAAAAAACGGAGGTAAATAACATGGAAGAAATGAAGTCTAATGCAAAAGAGCTTGCAAATATCCTAAAAGTCCTTTCCAATGAAAATCGGTTGCTAATTTTATGCGAACTCTCAAAAGAGCCTATGAGCGTTTCTGCGCTACTTGAAAAACTTAATATTACACAATCAGGGATATCTCAACACCTTTCAATCTTAAAAGCAAATGGTATCCTTGATTATGATAAAAAAGCCCAAACTGTTATGTATAGTATTAAGGATGAGCGGATTCATAAAATTATGAAAAACCTTAAAGAAATATATTGTTCAAATGATAATTAGCTGTAATTTGAACAGTGTGTTGGTTTGTGGTGAGTGAAGCTGTGTGAAATTTATATAAGTGGGAGATAAAGTATGGATTTAATAGAGAAGAAAGTTACTAAAAAACTAAGCAATTATCAAGAAATATCAGATTTTATGAAAAGAGTCTTTCCTAAAGAAGAATTAATGCCAATGTGGCTATTAAATATTATAACTAAAATCAAAAACTACAATTTTAACGCTTACTATGATAATGATTTATTTGTTGGAATAATATTTACGATTGATTCAAAAGAGACATTATTTGTATTTTACATTGCAGTAAATGATAAAATACAATCTAAGGGCTATGGGACGAGACTAATTAAAGTTTTATTTGATAAATATCCAAACAAGACAATATCGCTGTTTATTGAAACTATGGATGACAAAAATGCTGAAAATTATGAGCAACGAATTAGAAGACTTGCATTCTATGAAAGAAATGGTTTTATTCATACAGGCATAAAAGCAGGCGGTAAAGCTCCGTTTATTGATATATTATCAACAGATACGGAATTTAATGTGCAAAAAGCAAAAAAAATATTGAAGTTTATGCCAATGAAAATATTTACAGATAATAGCTAAAGTAAAGATAATTGATATATCTATTATGAGCACCCCCACAACATAAGAGGCAAGAAAACCGCCCACTGAACGTAATTCAATGGGCGGTTATAGCTTGCTTCTTTTTTATTTTCAATTCAAAAGACACTGTCACACAACAGTGCCTTAGTTAAAATCTAAAAATTTATGTGGCTCAACTTCTAAAGCCTTGCTAATCCTGAACAATGTATCAAGTGAAATTGCTTTGTAAATGTTCACCGCTTCAATTTGTCCAATAAAAGAAGTATCAACATTCATTTTCTCTGCAAGTTGCTCTTGTGTAAATCCTTTAAGTTTTCTATAATAAGCAACTTTCAAGCCAATCATTTTGTAATATTCCTTAAATTCGTCTTGCATATCAATTCACCTCCACTAATAGTATTATAACTGATTGACTTATTGAATACTATGTGATATACTTGCAATAAATATTACTATACAAATAATAAATAATACTTGAACAGTAATAGTGATGAGGTGATAGCATGAACAAAATACTCGCATTTACAGGGCATAGGTCGCTCCCAAGTGGGCAAAAACTCTCGCAACTCGAAAAAACCCTCGCAAAAGAAATCGAACTTGCAATCAATGGTGGCTACGACACGTTCATGTTTGGCGGTGCAATCGGCTTCGATATGCTCTGCGCAAATATGGTGGCAGTTTACAAAAAAGCATACCCAATAAAACTAATCGCCGTAATCCCATACAAAAACCAAGCGGACAAATGGAGCACTTCCGACAAGCAAAACTACAAACACCTACTCTCGACTTGCGACGAAGTCATCACCCTAAGTGAGCATTATCACACCGACTGTTACAAAAACCGCAACCAATACATGGTTGACCGAGCCACAAAATTAATCGCCTACTACGACGGTGGACAGCGCAGTGGCACAGGGCAAACCGTTCGCATGGCACAGCGAAAAAATATCACAATCACAAATTTATACTAAGCGTGACAGACGATAGGGGTTGAACTCCTGTCACGCTATTAAAGCATCGGCAAAACGCCGATGCTTTTTTGTACCCAAAATCAGAAAGGAGCAATACAATGTCAGAAAAAGAAGTTAATTTTTCACAAAAAGAGCGTCTAAAGGAAATCACCGACAGCATCGAGCAAGGGATTTTGCAACTCTATGAGAGCGAGCGCTACAAAGAATATTTGCGCACGATGAGCCGTTTTCATAGATACAGCGTTAACAACACTATGCTAATTTCAATGCAAAAGCCAGATGCGACACTTGTCGCAGGTTTTAGTCGGTGGAAGAAAGTGTTTTCACGCAATGTCAAAAAAGGCGAAGTCGGCATAAAAATTATCGCGCCAACACCGTATAAAATCAAATTAGAGCAAGAAAAGGTCGATCCGATAACGAAGGCGCCCTTGCTCGACGAAGACGGAAAAGTGCAGACCGAAGAAGTCGAAAGTGTCGTACCGATGTTTCGAGTGGTGTCAGTTTTCGATGTGTCGCAGACGGAGGGCGAAGAATTGCCGAGCCTTTCAAGCGAACTCTCCGGAAATGTCGGACAGTTCGAAATTGTGCTCGAAGCGCTGAGGCGGACATCGCCCGTGCCGATTGAGTTTGCGACACTCCCCGACGATACCGACGGCTATTTTAGCAGGACGAGCAAGAAAATCACGATACGCGAAAACATGAGCGAGATGCAGACAGTGGCGACGATGGTGCACGAAATTGCGCATTCGATGCTTCATGACTATGAAGCTGAAAGCGACGAGGTGAAGAAAAACCGACGCACTGAGGAAGTCGAAGCCGAGAGCATAAGTTATGCGGTTTGCAATTACTTTGGCATCGAAACAGGCGACAACGCCTTTGGTTATATCGCAGGTTGGAGCAAGGAAAAGGAGCTTAAGGAGTTAAAGGCGTCGCTTGAGACAATCCGCAAGACCTCGTCGGAGCTGATTTCGACGATAGACGACCATGTGGCGCTAATAATGCAAGAGCGCACCACAGACACAATCGAAGTTGACGAGATAGATACACTCACAAATGCGATTTATCAGCTTCTTTCCGAGAATCAGGAGCTTAGCGCCGATGATAGGCAAAGCGACCTCGACGAGATAAAGTCCAACTTGGACAAAGGTAAACTTGAAGCGATGAAGCGACATCTTGTTGAGCTTGGCGACAAAGCTGACAAGACGGAGACGGCGCATGAAATTATCGTCAGTATAGACGAGTTTTGCGACAAGACTTATCCGTCGGAGCTTGCGTTCAAAGGGCATGAACACTATATTTCTATTCATGCGATTGACGACGGCTACGACTACTCATTTTATGACAGCGACTACAATCTCCTTGACGGTGGAGTCTATGATGATCCGAGTATTACGATTTACGAGGCGCTTAATGAGATTGTGGCGTTTGAAAGTGGCACGAGCATTTGGAATAGTGCGGAGTTTGAGCAAGTTGATTATAACGAGCTCCAAGAAAAAACCGATGCAGTCGAGATGAGAGCTGTCGCAACACAAAAAGAGCAAGTTGTCGCAAAGAGTGCCCCGCCGTTATATCCGATGCCTGACGATACGCTGACAGAGGACGACGCCGTGCAATATGGCTATGTCGCGAGTGAGCTTTTGCCACTTACAAAAGAGCGTGCGATTGAGCTATATAACGAGGACTTGACGATTTATGCACTGCATCACGACAACACCGAAGCAATGATTTTAGAAGTCAGCGACTTCGAGGAGTATGACGGCTTATTTGGTATTGAAAAAGTGGATTGGGAGGCATATCACGAGTTTGAGGAGCTAAGAAACAGGCAGGGGTGCTTGTCGCCCGAGAAAGAAAAGGCGTTTTTAGAAGCGACTGAAAACAGCTTTGCGATTTACCAACTCAAGACGGGTGAGAGCACATCAAACTATCGCTTTGAAAACACCAGCACTTTAGAGAAGCTGGGCTTGGAGATAAAGCGTGAAAATTATAATCTCATTT
>CAYJIE010000071.1:10470-12356 GCA_964370145.1 uncultured Oscillospiraceae bacterium | reverse complement strand
GATTACACAAATGAAATAACAATGAAATTTTCTCTGCGTGATAGCGATAAAGATGCGCTTGTTGCGGCGATTTCGGAGCTGACCAATGGACAGTCAAATTGCACGCTAGTTGAAAGTGTTTTTATGGCTTTGTAAAAAAATTTAAATAAAAAAGAGGAAAAAGCAAAAAAAATTCGTATATATATTATACTACGGGAAAAGTGCATCATAGTATATAGCTGTGAACATAGGGGGTGAGTTTTTGAAATATAGGGAATATGCACAGGAACTTGAGGAGAAAACGCTGTCGGAATTTGCGGCGAAATCGAAAAACAGCAAGGGGCGAGAGCGCGAGGAGGAGCAGTGCGATGTGCGTACAGCTTTTATGCGTGATCGTGACCGCATTGTTCATTCAAAGGCGTTTCGACGTCTTAAATTTAAGACGCAGGTTTTTTTAGCACCTGAGGGCGACCACTACCGCACAAGGCTCACACATACATTAGAGGTGTCACAGATTGCTCGAACAATTGCAAGAGCGCTCAGACTTAATGAAGATTTAACTGAGGCGATTTCACTTGGACATGATCTTGGGCATGCGCCATTTGGGCACAGTGGGGAGTCGGTGCTTGACAATATTACAAGTTGTGGCTTTCATCATGCTAAACATTCTGTTCGAATGGTGGAAAAACTTGAGAAGGATAGAAAAGGGCTGAACCTCACTTTGGAGGTGCGTGATGGCATATTAAATCATTCAGGTGATAATATGGCGTTCACGCTTGAAGGGCAAATTGTGCGAATTGCTGACCGCATTGCCTATATAAATCATGACATTGATGATGCGGTGCGTGCGAAGGTGCTCAGCGTTGAGAGTATCCCAAAAGAGTACACTGATGTGCTGGGAGACAGTCATGCTAAGCGAATAAATAAACTTATTTTGTCTATGATTGAAGCGAGCAGTGACTATAAATACATACGCCTCATGCCTGATATAAACGAAGCCCTACTAGGGTTGCGCTCATTCATGTTTGAGAATGTCTATCTTAGTAAAGAGGCGAAAAAAGAGGAAGATAAGGCGAAGACGGCGATTGAAATGCTGTATAATTTTTATAAAGAACGTCCGCATAAGCTGCCACATGAATATGCAATGCATATTGATGATGAAGGGCTTGAGCGCACACTAATTGATTATATCGCAGGCATGACCGACCGATATGTCATATCGGAATTTGAGAGGATTTATGTGCCAAAGGCATGGAATTAGAATAGGAAATGGCATGAGGAGGTGAGAGGATGATTCCCGAGAGCTTTATCCGTGAGCTAGTAGACCGCACGGAAATTGAGAATATTATTGGTAACTATGTCAAGCTTAAGCGCAAAGGTGCAAATCTCTCCGGACTCTGCCCTTTTCACAGCGAGAAAACGCCGAGTTTCACAGTTTTTGTTGGCGGACAGAATTATTATTGTTTTGGCTGTGGCTCGGGCGGCGATGTTATAACTTTTGTTAAAAACATTGAAAACCTTGATTATATAGAGTCCATTCGATTTCTTGCTGATAAGGCAGGCATGGTTGTCCCTGAAGATAATGGAGCGAGCGAAGAGTTTCGGAAAATGCGGGACATGCTCCTTGCGATGAACAAAGAGGCGGCTAAGTTTTTTCATGAAAATTTGAAAAAAAATGAGGCGGCAATGCGTTATGTTGAGGGTAGAGAGCTCTCCATGAATGTCTGTGTAAAATTTGGCATTGGCTATGCTGAAAATTCGTGGGACGCTTTGAAAAACCATATGAAAGCGAAGGGCTATCAAGAGCCCGATATGGTGAAGGCGGGACTGCTTAGGATAAATGAGAGCGGTAATACATATGACTATTTCCGTGGACGGTTGATGTTCCCGATTATAGATATCAGGGG
>CAYJIE010000071.1:3925-10370 GCA_964370145.1 uncultured Oscillospiraceae bacterium | reverse complement strand
ACAGTGCTCAAAATCAGCGGTGCGAAAGACCCTGATGAATACATTCGGCTCTTTGGCGGCAACCGTATGAAAAAGCTAATTGACACGAGTGAGAACCATGTGGAATATAAAATTGAGATGGCGAAGAGTAAATACAATCTTGAGAATACAGCACAGCGAGTTGAATATGTTCAAGAGGTTGCGTCTATACTCTCGTTGCTAAACAGCAGCGTCGAAATTGATGTATATGCAGGGAAAATCGCAGAGGAAACCGGTGTTGAAAAGAATAATATTTTAACTGAAGTAAAAAGATTGCTCTCAAAATCGAAGAGTAAATTTGAGAAAAAACTCCTTGATGAGGATAGACGAAAATTGATGCTGGGCGCAACGGGAAAAGCTGGAGAGCGCGGTGTGAACTTGAAGGCAAAACGCGCAGAGGAGATGTTGATTTGCCTGATGTTCTATCACAGCAATTTATATGAGAGTGCAAAAGCGCTCATCACAAAGGACGATTTTTTTACAGAGTTCAACAAAAAAATCTATGAAAGTATCACAGAGCGTATAGAAAAGGAAGAAATACCGCATATTAGCATGTTTTCTATGCTGAGTAGTGCAGAAAACAGCGCAGTTGTGGGTATACTTATGAATAAGGATAATTATAATGGCACGAAAGAAGAAGTGCTTGAGTGCTGTGAGACCTTGCAAGCACTAAGAGAAAAGCGAGAAATTTCGAGTGCTTTGCAAGATGATGAGGCGCTGAGAAATTATATTAAAAATAAAAACAAATAATTACATAATGGTTGAAGGGGAAAATGATGAACAACGACAAAAAGGTTTTGATGAAAGATTTAGTAGAAAATGCAAAGGCGAAGGGGAGCATCTCCGGACGTGAACTCGTTATATTTATAGACGAAAGCGGCTTGGATATCGATGCGATTGAGCGCCTATATGAAACCCTTGAACGCAGTGGAATTAAAATTGATGACGACTATGATGAGATCGATGTCGAGGGGATGGTGTTCGAAGAGGACCCCATTGAAGATGATAAGACGATTGAGATGACTCTAACCTCCGAGGGCGTGTCGCTGCATGATCCTGTGAGAATGTATCTCAAGGAAATCGGAAAAGTGCCGCTTCTATCATATGATGAGGAGAAAGAGCTTGCGACAAGGCTTATCGACGGCGATGCTGAGGCGGAGAAGAAACTCGCGGAGGCGAATCTGCGTCTTGTTGTAAGTATCGCTAAGAGATATGTAGGGCGTGGTATGCTTTTCTTAGACTTGATTCAAGAGGGGAATCTCGGTCTTATTAAAGCGGTTGAAAAATTTGACCATACTAAGGGATTTAAGTTTTCGACATATGCGACATGGTGGATTAGACAGGCGATTACGCGCGCGATTGCAGACCAAGCTAGAACAATTCGTATCCCTGTGCATATGGTGGAGACTATCAATAAGGTAATGCGTGTATCAAGACATCTGTTGCAAGAGCTTGGACGTGACCCCTCAAGCGAAGAAATTGCAAAAGAAATCAATATGAGTGTGGACAAGGTGCGTGAGATTTTGAAAATTGCACAGGAGCCAATCAGCCTTGAGACGCCAATCGGCGAGGAGGAAGACAGCCACTTGGGGGATTTCATTCCTGATGATGATGCACCAGCACCTGCGGAGGCGGCGTCATATACTCTGCTTAGGGAGCAACTTGTAAATGTGCTTCGCACACTCACACCTCGTGAAGAGAGAGTGCTTAGACTTCGCTTTGGACTTGAAGACGGAAGAGCTCGCACACTCGAAGAAGTGGGCAAGGAGTTTGATGTAACCCGTGAGCGTATTCGTCAGATCGAGGCAAAAGCACTAAGAAAACTTCGTCACCCAAGCAGAAGTAAGAGACTTCGTGATTTCATGGAATAAATAAGTTGCTTTATTAATAATGTATACATGAAAAAGTGCTCGTTCAGATAGAACGAGCACTTTTTTTAATTTAACATGCTAAAATCCAGTAAAATCAACGCTAATTGCTGTAATTGTCAAAAAATTAGCAATTTTGCTGTTAGTAATTATGCACAATTATCAAGTACATAATTGGCTGTAAATTGTAAATTACAGTAAAAGAGTGAAATTGTACAGAAAAGTGTATTCACAAATTATAAATTTTCTGTTAATATATAAAGGGTTTATGAATAACCAATTGTTAAATAACAGGAGGACTTATTATGCCATTTCCACCAAAGGTGCATACGGCAATTCTCCCGACACCTCTTTATAAGATGGAGCGCCTAACGGCACAAGTCGGAAAAGCCAATATGTACATTAAGCGTGATGACATGACGGGGCTTGCTTTTGGAGGTAACAAGCTTAGAAAACTTGATTACATCATCAAGCATTGCCTTGATAACGGATATACAACCGTTATGACACATGGCGGTCAACAGACAAATCACGGACGTTTAACTGCGGCAGCGTGCGCAAAGTACGGACTTAAGTGCATCATCGTTGTCAGCGGAACAGCACCTGAGCATATGTCGGGCAATCTAGTTCTTGACAAAATCTTAGGGGCAGAAGTAGTTTTCCTTGATATGTCAAGATTTTTGACAGAGAACGCACATCGTCCTAAAGAAGACCAAATCAAAGACTATCTTGCGATTAAAAAAGGATTTGTTAAGGAAGTTGTTGACAGATATGAGGCGCAAGGCGACAAGGTATATGATCTTCCAGTTGGTGGACACACCCTAGAAGGTAACCTAGGTTATGTTGAGTTTGTCGGCGAACTCTTGGAGCAACAAAAGCAAATGGGAGTTAACTTTGATTATGTTGTGACAGGAAACGGTTCTGGCGGAACTCTTGCCGGAATGGTGCTTGGAGCAAAATATTTCAATGCAAACTTCAAAATCATCGCAGCGAATATCGCTGAGAAGACAGATGCAGAAAATCAACACTATCTTGATAGCGCAAATGAGACTTCAGAAAAGTACGATCTCGGAGTTAAAGTTTCGCTAGAAGATTTGCACCTATCTTGTAATGATCATTGCGGCGTGGGATATAATATCCCAGATGAGAAGACAAGAGAAGTGATATACAGATTGGCACGCACTGAGGGCATCATGACAGATCCATGCTACTCAGGAAAGACATTTTCAGCGTTCCTCTCTCTTGTTGAAAACGAAGTTATCCCAAAAGATGCGAATGCTGTGTATGTACATACCGGTGGTACACCAGGTATCTACACCCAAGAACATCTCCTCGCAATGGAAAAGGAGATTTGGGTAGAAAACACTAGCTTTGTATACTAACCCAATCATGCGAAAGCATGGAAATTCTTTTTACGAAAAGAATAACAAAAAAATCATGAGAAAGTTCATGAAAAAGATTTAAGGAGAAAATCAATGGCTAACAACACTCAAAAAACGTCTAACATGACCCTTCTTGGTTGCGTTATGATGGCAATCGGTACCATCATCGGTTCTGGTGTATTCACATCAATCCCTAGAGGTATCGGCGTCGTAGGCGACCAAATCGTTTGGGCACTTGTGCTTGCAGCTTTGTTTGTATGCTTTAGAACAATCCCATCACTATTTATGCAATCAGCACTTCCAGCATCAGGTTCATCTTATATGTATGTTGCAAAGTTCTTCCACCCATCAGTTGGATTCGTTCAATCAATCAACTCACTAGTGGGAACACTTAACATCGCAGTTATGACAAAAACTTTTGCTACATATTTCGCACAACTTGTAGGTCAAACTGGAAATGTATTCTTCATCAGCGCAGTTGCTGTTGTAACAGCAATAATTTTCGGATATCTTGGAACACTTGGTGCGGCGCTAACAGGTAAATTCCAATCAATCATCGTTGTTGTCTTGATGGTCGCTCTTGGCGTGTACATCTTCGGTAGCATGGGTAATATTGAAACAGTACCTCTAAGCCAATTCATAGTACCAACATTTGAGTTTGCTACACTTTGGACAGCTATCGCTTTTGTTAACTACGCTCTACAAGGTGGTGCTATCGTTGCATCATTCGCAGACGAAGTTGACAATCCAGGATTTGCAATTCCTTTCTCATTCTTCCTTGGTACAGGTATCGTTACAGTATTCTACGCACTAATCGCTATGGTTACATTCAACGCAGGTCCACTACCAATGCCAGCAGGCTTTGAAGGTGGGGAAACAGCTTGGATTGCGTCAATGGATGCATGGAACCTTGGACAGCTTGCAGAGAGCTTCCTATCACCATCAATGATCGTATTCTTCCTAGTTGCAGGTGCGATGTTCGCAACACTTACAACACTAAACGGTTCAATCATGATCTACTCACGTCTACATTATGTTACAGCTCGTGACGGTGTATGGCCAGCAGTATTCGCAAAACTAAACAAACACAATGTTCCTTATGTATCACTTTGGGCATCAGTTGCAATCGGTGTTGGCGCAATCATTCTACAAATCGACACAGGTTCACTTCTTTCGATCGTATCAATCCCAGGTCTACTTCTAGGATTTATCTTCTACATTCCAATTGTGAGATTCCCATACATTTTCCCGCATTGTGCAAAAAATGCATGGTTTAGACTACCACAACCTGTTAACATTGTAATGTCAATTGCGGCAGCATGCACAGCGTTCTACATGGGTCAAAGACTTCTTTGGACATTGACAATTGAGAAGTTAATTCCAATTGGCATTCTTTACGGTGGTGCTTATGTGTACTACTTCATTAGATGGCAATGGATGAAGAAAAACAAAGGCATCGACATCATTGAGCAAGCGAAGGGCTACCACCCATCATGGATTGCTCGTGAAGAAGAGCTAAAAGCTAAAGCGGCAGCGAAATAATAATATTATTTAGTGAATATACTAACGGCGCTGCCGTTAGTATATTCCAATTTTGGAGAAATGGACGGATTAAAAATGGCTTACAATTTTGATAAAATCATTAATAGACATGATACAAACTCACTAAAATGGGACGCACCAAAGTTCTCATTTTCAAAATCATATTGCGAGAGCAGAGACATCATTCCAATGTGGATTGCTGACATGGATTTTGAGACACCGGAATTCATCATTGATGCAATCAAAAAGCGTTTAGAGCATCCACTCTTTGGCTATTCATACATTGCAGATGACTTCTACGAAGCAATTGGAAAATGGCAAAAAGCAAGATACAATCAAGATGGCGTGGGCCGTGCAAATGTAGCTTACCAAAACTCAGTGCTTGGCGGACTTGCAGCTGCACTTATGGCATTTTCACAACCAGGTGACAAAGTAATGCTACACACAGCGACATACACAGGCTTTCAATCAACAATTTCAAACCTCGGGCGCACAATGGTGTTCTCAGACTTAGTAAAAGATGATAAAGGCATTTTCCGTATGGATTACGAAGCGATGGATAAAAGACTGTCAGCCGGCGATATTCCTGTTTTCGTGTTCTGCTCACCTCACAACCCTTCAGGTCGTGTTTGGGAGAAAGAGGAGATTATCAAACTTGTTGATATCTGTGAAAAACATGGTGTTGTACTTGTTTCTGATGAGATCTGGGCCGACTTCATCGTTGATGAAAATAAGTCACATATCCCAACAACAAGCGTAAGTGAGAAAGCAAAAGCAATTACAATTGCTCTTTGTGCGCCTTCAAAAACATTTAATCTAGCAGGACTTGTGGGAGCATATTCACTATGCTTTAACCCTGTGATGAACAAGAAGCTTGCTCGTGCGGCTGGCGCAACTCACTACAATCTACCAAGTGTGCTTTCAACAGCGGCTATGACAGCGGCATATGAAGGCGGCGCTGCTTGGGTTGATGAGAGAAACGCATATATTCGCAAGAATATGCAATATCTAGTAGACTGCCTAAACAAATTTGATGGCGTTAAGACTTATATGCCTGAGGCGACTTATCTAATTTGGACTGATGTATCAGGAACTGGCAGAACGATTGATGATATCTTTGCTGACCTTAAGTCTGTTGGAATTATTGTAAATGACGGACGTGACTTCAAAGGCGATGGATACGTCCGCTTTAACTGTTCATGCCCATTCTCTGTTATCGAAGATGCATGCAACAGACTACAAAAAGTTTTCAATAAATAATCTTCTTTTCTCTTTCATAAAAAGCGGAGCATGGGCTAATCTAGCCCATGCTCCGCTTTGTGTATTAAAGAACCTATCTACCAAAGTAAAAAATTCGGAAGAAGGGGGGGCGACGGGGCGGAAACATAAGGTTTCCACCCGTTCATTAGAGCAAATGCACCCTTCATGGTGCATTTGCGGATCACCCCTCACAAGGTTCAGAGTGCAAAAAAGTCCCAAAGGACTTTTTTGACAGTCTGAGCGGAGCATGGGCTAATCTAGCCCATGCTCCGCTTTGTGTATTAAAAAACCTATCTACCAAAGTAAAAAATTCGGAAGAAGGGGGGCGACGGGGCGGAAACATAAGGTTTCCACCCGTTCATTAGAGCAAATGCA
>CAYJIE010000071.1:0-3825 GCA_964370145.1 uncultured Oscillospiraceae bacterium | reverse complement strand
CCCGTTCATTAGAGCAAATGCACCCTTCATGGTGCATTTGCGGATCACCCCTCACTCCGCTTTGTGTATTAAAAAACCTATCTACCAAAGTAAACTGGAGGTAGTTGAGATGATGGAAAGCACAAGTCTCACAATTTGATAACTTAGTAAAAAGCATCAAAACTTGAGTAATATTTTCTGACATTAATTTTCAACAAGTACAATCTCCACTTCTTTTGCACGAATCATCTCAAGTGCAATTTTTGGTGATAAATCGTCGGTTATAAAAATATCAATTTCGGAGAAGTCGCAACTCACATAGCTGCTACATGAATTGACAAATTTACTGTGGTCTGCCACCATTATACGCTTTCCTCTAGTCTGCTTGAGGAAAGCTTTATTAATATATGCTTCAGAGTACGAATGCATAGTCAGACATTTTCCAATATCAATACAATTCACACCAATGATGCAAAGGTCGGCGGTTATCTCATTGACAGTGTGCAACGCAATCTCGCCATGATATGAGCGCGAAATTTGATTATATATCCCACCCGTGCCGATAATCGTTGCAATGCACGGAGAGGGGATTGTGTTTATTAAAGCATGATTTGTTATGATGGTTATATTGCGCTTTGATAGCAAACGCAATATCTCATATGTCGTCGAGCCGGAACCAATGAACACAGCCTCGCCATCTTTTATAAGCTTATCGCACTGCTTTGCGATATTTGTCTTTACAGCATTGTTAACATTGCTGTCGCTAAAATAGCTGTCGCCGTTTTGAAAGCGATCAGAGAGTTTAGCGCCACCGTGAAAACGTGTTAAAATTCCTTCGCTTTGAAGAAAATTCAAATCACGACGAATTGTTATCTCAGAGGTCGATAGAAATTTGCTTAAAGCAGAAACCGGAAGATATTCATGTTCTTTTAGCATGTTAATTATACCGACTCTGCGGCTGTTAACACTGTCGATGTTCTGGCGCACACAAATCCCCCCTATATATAAATTACTACCAATAGCATATCATATAAATGCAAATTCATCAATAACTTGAATTGTAAAATTTTACACATATGAAAAATACAAAAAAGAAAAAACATCCCTATTATGGGATGTTTTGAACAAGAAATTTATGAACATCGATATTTTGCCAATTTTTAATATTAATATTGTATTAACAGTGTAAATTATATAAACCTTAAAGTTCTTCAAAGAACTGAACTCCCTCAAAAGCTCTTATGGTTCCAACGATCTGAGCATGGTCGAGTTTAGCGCTCGTTTTTATTGTGGCGATGAAAGCGATTGCCTTATCGCCGCCATAATTATCATAATGCATTTGGATATTAGTAACTTTGAGATTGCTTTCATTTGAGAATTTGAGGAATCCTCGAAGGTTCGTGCCTTTTTTCAGTTCAATATAAACGTCAAAAAATCTTGCATTTTTATGTAGATAGATATCAATGAATTGTAGCAAGGACAAAATTGCAAAAACTGCAAATCCAGCGATTAATGCCACTTCATAAAAGCCAAAGCCAATTGAAATACCGATACAGGCTGAAGTCCATAGCCCTGCAGCGGTGGTGAGCCCTTTAATCTGATTTTTTGAGGTCACGATAATTGTACCTGCCCCCAAGAAACCGATACCACTTATTACTTGTGCGGTCATTCTGACAGGGTCGCCTGTTTGGTAAATGTGCACGATGTACACATTTGTGAGCGCTACAACACATGCGCCAAGGCTCACAAGCATATATGTGCGAAGTCCGGCTGGGCGATTTTTCATGCCTCTCTCAAAGCCGATTATTCCTCCAAGTAAAATCGCAAGCGAAATTCGGAGAAGAATTGATTCTAAAGTGAGTTCGCGCATTATGTCAAGTCCTGTAATATCAGTCATAAGTCGCTCCTTTCGCAACAAATAGTTTAATTTATATATTTTATCATGTTTGAATTAAAATGTAAATACAATTATAAAATTTATTATATAGCCCAGTGTTGGGGAGGTGGCGAAATATGCCACGTGGACATTTCTTCTTGTTAAAAGAAGACGGAAACAACATCTAGTAGACAAAAGTTGTAACGAGAATTAAAGCACCAACACGCCTCGTAGGCGAGGCGTTCATCGTAGGCGAGGCGTTCATCGCAAGAGAGGCGTTCATCGCAAGAGAGGCGTTGCTCACATGTTCGCAGTTTGATTTCACTTCGTTTAATCAACACTAAGGCTCTCGCTTTGCTCGACCTTAACTGCTCCGCAGATTATAACGAGGGGCGCACACCCCTCGTGCTCCCGCAGTCTCGAATTAAAACCTCCCCAATCTTGGACTGTATATAAAATTTAGCAATCTTGTTATCACTGTTTGTTGCGCTGAATATTATATATTATCAAGCTAAAGTTTTTGAAAGGGGAATTGTTTTGAGAAAGGAAAAAGAGCAGGGCGGAGAATATAGAAGGATAACGGGTGCGCAGGCGGCGGCTATGATGCGTGGTAGAGCGATAGTTGTTGATGTACGTACGCCTGAGCGATATGAGGAGGGGTATATAAAAAATGCTATAAATTTGCCGCATTATGATATTGATAAGATGGCAAGTTCCAAGCTTTTAGATAAAAATGCAGTGATTATCCTGTACTGTGAGAGTGGGCAAAAAAGCAAGACAGCGGCAAAAACATTGCTAAAGCTCGGATATACGAATGTATATGACTTTGCCGGCTTAAAAAAAGATTGGAGTGGAGCGCTTGTAACGGATTGGTAGAGCTTTCTTAAAACGTGTCAGCATAACGCATGTAAGCGCAAAAAACAGCAGAGAAATCTCTGCTGTTTTTGTGTGTCAAAATTCTTAGCTTGCATCTTCAAATTGCGAATTGTATAATTGTTTATAAAATCCATCTTGAGCAATGAGTTCATCGTGACTGCCTTTTTCAATGATGTCTCCGTCACGCATAACAAAAATGACGTCGGCATTTTTTATGGTGGACAATCTATGGGCAATTACAAAGCTCGTGCGCCCCTTTAACAGCTCTTCCATCGCATTTTGAATGAGTACCTCTGTTCTCGTATCAACTGAGCTAGTCGCCTCGTCTAATATGAGAATTTTAGGGTCTGCAAGGATTGCCCTTGCGATTGTAAGAAGTTGTTTTTGCCCTTGCGAGATATTGCTCGCCTCCTCGTTAAGCACCATATTGTAGCCGCCTTGCAATGTGTTGATAAATCTGTGCGCCCTTGCGGCTTTCGCAGCCTCAATCACTTCTTCGTCCGTCGCATCTTGCCTGCCATATCGGATATTCTCCATAATGGTGCCGGAGAACAGCCAAGTGTCTTGGAGCACCATGCCAAACATTTTACGGATTTCCGTTCTGGCATATTGTGAGGAGTCTTTGCCCGACACAAAAATTGCACCGCTGTTCAAATCATAGAAACGCATTAGAAGTTTAACGATTGTGGTTTTCCCGGCACCTGTCGGCCCGACAATTGCCACACGTTGCCCATCTTTCACACAAGCCGAGAAATCATTGATGATAATTTTGTCTTTATCATAACCAAATTTGACATTCTTAAATTCGACATTTCCACTAAAATCATTTACATCAACTGGGAGTTCTTCACCAAGTTCTTCTTCTGTTTCCGCAAGAAATTCAAAAATTCTCTCAGCAGCAGCGGCTGTTGATTGAAGAAGATTGCTGACTTGTGCAATTTGTGTTATGGGCTGTGTGAAACGTTTTGTATATTGAACGAATGATTGGATATTACCAACTGTTATTGTGCCAGCAACGGCAAGATACCCCCCGACGATGGCAACAACTGCAAAGCCGATATTGCCAATAAACTGCATCAGTGGCATCATGAGTG
>CAYJIE010000070.1:0-12368 GCA_964370145.1 uncultured Oscillospiraceae bacterium | reverse complement strand
TTTTTCAAATGTTACCAACCGTCCTTTTGGCGATGACTATGAGATGAGAAAGCAAAGCTTAAAAACAGTGATTGCAAAAGAAGAAAAAGTGCTTGGATATTCGATTTATCCGATATTATATAAAGAACAAGTGAAGACGGTTTTGCTTGTAATTGAAGATATGACAGCTGAGCATAGTGAGAATAAAAAAATATTGAGTATCAAAAGCATCGAGCGTTAAATGGATTGGTTGCTGGAATTGCTCATGAAATTAGGAATCCCTTAATGTCAATCAAAATGTTTTCATCACTTATAAAGACGAAAAATGACGATAAGGAGTTTTTAAGTTCGTTTGATGAGCTTGTTCCAAAAGAAATTGAGCGGATTAATTCACTTGTAGAGGGGCTAATTGACTATGCAAAGCCAATAAAGGGTGAGAAGGAACGCGTTTTGGTGGGTGAGCTTGTAAATGAATGTCTTTATATTTTTGAGACGTCAAAGAACAGAAAGCGAATTAAAATGTGTGTTGACACTGAACCAAATTTATATATTGAGGTAAATAAGAATCAAATTAAACAAGTTTTGATAAACATCATATTAAATTCGCTTGAGTCAATGGACGAAAAATTGATGAGACATGACAGCGTTAGGCAGTTGACCATGAAAATATCTGCAATGAATTATATGGATAGAATTTATATTAGAGTAATTGACACAGGGATTGGAATGTCTGAAGATGATATTGCTCGTTGCACGGAGCCGTTTTTTACAACAAAAAGCACTGGAACAGGGCTTGGCCTATCTATTACAAAGCAATATGTTGAAGAGAATGAGGGTGAGATATTAATGGCAAGTAAGCTTGGGTTATATACAAAGACAACATTGATATTTGGGAGGGAAACAATTGAAAAAGCATATAACAATCATAGATGATGAGGAATTAATTTGCTATACCTTGAAAATGCTTCTGGAAACGATATATGATGTATCCACTTTTACAAATAGCGATTTGGGGTTAGAGTTTATAAAAAATAATGCAACTGATTTAGTGGTTTTGGATTTGAGAATTGGAAGTGAGAGCGGAATTGATGTACTAAAACAAATCAAGGAGTTTGACGATACAATCGCTGTTATAATGATGACTGCGTACGGAACGATTAAGTCTTCTGTCGAAGCAATGAAAAGTGGAGCATTTACATATGTGTCTAAGCCTGTTGAGCCTGACGAGCTGTTAATATATATTGAGCAAGCACTGCAATTAAAGGAGCTTAATGTAAAAATTAGCTACTTAAGCGAGGAATATAATAAAAACGACAAGTTTGGAGATATGGTAGGGCGAAGTGAAGCAATGAAGTCAGTGTATAGCTTGATTGATAAGTTCAAGGATAAAGATGTATGTGTATGCATCGAGGGAGAAAGCGGCACAGGTAAAGAACTTGTGGCGAGAGCAATGCATTTTATGTCTAAGAGAAAAGAGCAACTTTTTGTAGCCGTCAACTGTGCATCAATTCCAATTAATTTAATGGAGGAGGAGTTTTTCGGGCACAAAAAAGGCTCTTTTACAGGGGCTGTTGCGGACAAAAAAGGTAAACTTGAAGCTGCTGACAATGGAACATTGTTTCTTGATGAAATTGGCGACATGCCTCTTGAATTACAGGGTAAACTGCTTAGGGTGTTGCAACAGAAAGAGTATACTCCAATAGGCGGTACGATTTCAAAAAAAGTGGATATTCGGTTTTTGGCGGCGACAAATCGCGACTTATCACAGATGGTAAAACAGGGGAAGTTTCGTGAAGACTTATATTTTAGATTGAATTTACTTAATATATCAATGCCGCCGCTAAGAGATAGGCGAGAAGATGTCGAGTCATTAACTACTCATTTTGTTGAGAAATTTTCAAATGAGCAAGGGAAAGGGGTTAGTGGCGTAAGCGGTGAAGTTAGTGAGGTTTTTTCCTCATATACCTTCCCTGGTAATGTTAGAGAGCTTGCTAATATCATTGAGTATGCTGTGATTATGTGTGCTAAAGATGAACTTTGCGTGGAAGATTTGCCTAAATATTTGTTGACAAATCAAGCTGTTAGCAAGGAGGGTATGTGCGAGGAAATAATGACTCTTAGGGAAATTGAGAGAAATGCAATTGCACAATCGTTAAAAAGAAATAACAACCACAGAAAAAATACTGCGGCAGAGCTTGGGATAAGCGAGAGAGGGCTTAGGAATAAAATTGTTGAATATGGACTTTAGAAGAAGCTCCCCTGCAAGATTTTATCTTGCAGGGGAATTGTTATGCGGAAAAAAATTCTGCTATACGGCAATTTTTTCCTCATAACAGTTGGTTAACTATTTAGAAATAATTTGTCTTTAATATTTACAGCTTAGAAATATATAAGTTTTGATAATTTTTCTTAGTTAAGATTGACAAAATAAATTAAGTTTTATTGTCGATAAAAACTAAAATTTCAATTTTTCTCCACCTTTTATAAAAGTTGGCACGATAATTGCTTTAGTAATAGAGTAGACGCAATGAAGAAAAGGAGTGAGGGAATGTTAAAATATGTTTTTAAGCGTTTATTGATGATGATACCTGTAATTATCGGGGTATCCTTTCTGATATTTTTCATTTTGGATTTAGCGCCTGGCGATATCGTTGATACGATTACAGGGGGTGAAACATCTCAGGAGGAAGCAGATCAACTCAGAGAGGAGCTTGGATTAAATCGACATATCTTAATTAGATATGCTGAGTATATGGGTGGGCTTCTAACAGGAGATCTTGGCCAATCATACATATCAGGACGCGATGTTTTTGAAGTTTATATGGAAAGACTCCCAACAACAATGCAATTGGCACTTGCATCTGTGTTTGTTTCAGTCACGCTGTCAATTCCACTTGGAATCTATTCTGCTGTAAAAAGTGGCTCTATTGCGGACAATGTAAGCATGACAGCTGCGCTGTTTGGATTGTCAATGCCAAACTTCTGGCTGGGGCTATTGCTCATTATTGTATTTTCACTCAACTTGGGTTGGTTTCCGTCGGGAGGAAACAGAGAACTTCTCAGTATAGTGCTGCCTGCGATAACGGTTGGTACGGGACTAATGGCAACACTCACCAGAACTACACGCTCCTCCATGCTCGATGTTGTAAGACAAGATTATCTTAGAACAGCTCGTGCAAAAGGTGTCGTTGAAAAAAAGGTAATTAACAAGCACGCACTTAGAAATGCGCTTATTCCTATTGTAACAATTATAGGAACACAGCTTGGTAGTATTTTAGGTGGTGCGGTTTTGACGGAAACAGTATTTGCGTGGCCTGGTGTTGGAAGTCTGATTGTAGACTCTATTAATGCAAGGGATATTCCAATGGTTACAGGCTGTATTATATTAAAAACAATTACGATTAGCTTTATATTGCTTGGTGTCGATTTGCTATATTCTGTAATTGACCCAAGAATTAAATCAAGATATGCAAAATAAGGAGGTGGCATGATGACAACAGAAACAATTGAAAGAACAAATAATAGAGAAAGTCTTGTCAAAAGAAGAAGTCAAGGGAAAGAAATCTGGCATAGACTAAAAAAGAATAAAGGTGCGATGCTTGGCCTTGCTATCGTCTTGCTGCTTGCCTTCGTAGCTATTTTTGCTGATGTGCTTGTGGACTATGAAGTTGATGTAGTTGGGATGGATGTTGTGAATAAGCATGCTCCGCCCTTTAGCGAGGGGCATATTTTGGGGACAGATGAGGTTGGTAGAGATGTATTTTCAAGAATATTATATGGGGCGAGATTTTCGCTTTCCGTTGGTATAATTGCCGTGGCAATTGCACTTGCAGTAGGTGTGACGTTGGGTGCGATAGCAGGTTATTTTGGTGGAGCGCTTGAGGAAGTTATTATGCGAGGTACGGATATATTTGCTTCCGTCCCAAATATCTTAATGGGGATTGTAATTGTATCAGCGCTGGGTGCTAATACAATAAATCTTATGATTGCAGTCGGTGTTACCAGCGTACCGCAATTCGTTCGCATAACGAGAGCGGCGGTGCTCACAGTCAGAAATTCGGAGTATATTGAGTCAGCGAAGGCGATTGGACTTAGTGAGTTTAAGATAATAGCAACGCATATTCTCCCAAACTGCCTATCTCCTATTATAGTGCAAACCACCCTTAGGGTTGCATCGGCAATTATTTCCGCATCTTCGCTTAGTTTTCTTGGGCTTGGCGTTCCAGCACCTTCTCCTGAGTGGGGGAGCATGTTGTCAAGGGGAAGAGAGTTTATCCGCACAAACAGCTATTTGACTTTATTCCCAGGTCTTGCAATTATGATTACGGTCTTGTCGCTAAATCTGCTCGGTGACGGACTTAGGGATGCACTCGACCCTAAACTGAGAAGATAAGGAGAGATAAGATGAATAATCAAAATGAAAGAATATTAGAAATTGAGAATTTAACGGTTACTTTCAAAATAGATGATGTGGTGGTGGAGGCGGTCAATGATGTCAGCTTATCACTTGAGAAGGGGAAAACTCTCGGAATTGTAGGTGAGACAGGTGCAGGGAAAACCACAACTGCACTCTCGATTATGAATTTGATACCTGACCCACCGGGAATTATTGAAAGAGGGTGCATAAAGCTTAATGGCAAAGAAATTTTAGGTTTGTCGCAAAATGAGATGACAAAAATAAGAGGAAATGAAGTTTCGATGATTTTCCAAGATCCGATGTCGAGCTTGAATCCTGTTTTTACAGTGGGTGAGCAAATTGCAGAGGGTATCATGATTCACCAGAATTTGAGCCATGCAGATGCACTTGTTCGTGCAGGTGAAATGCTTGAGATGGTTGGAATTCCGTCAGCAAGGCTAAATGATTACCCGCATCAGTTTTCAGGTGGAATGAAACAACGTGTAGTTATAGCTATCGCACTCGCATGTAATCCGCAGCTTTTAATTGCAGATGAGCCAACAACAGCACTTGATGTCACAATTCAAGCCCAAGTACTTGAATTGATGAAAGAGTTGAAGCAAAAATATGAGATGGCAATGATTATGATTACACATGACTTAGGGCTTGTTGCTGAAGTTTGTGATACTGTTGCCGTAATGTATGCTGGCAAAATTATTGAACAAGGCACTCTTGAACATATTTTTAATGAGACAAAACACCCATATACGGAAGGTTTGTTTAATTCTCTGCCAAATATAAACAACAGAAAAGCGGAACTTATTCCAATACCAGGGCTTATGCCTGATCCTGCAAATCTTCCTAAAGGTTGCGTGTTTGCTCCACGTTGCTCATATGCGACGGAAAAATGCACTCAGCAAGAGCCGACACTGTTTGATTATGATGGACATATGGTTAGGTGTACAGCATATGAAGATCCAAACTTCCGTATAGAGAGGAGTGTGAAGAGGAATGGCTAATAATATTTTAGAAGTCAAGGGGCTTAAGAAATATTTCAAGACACCAAAGGGCATGCTTCATGCGGTTGACGATTTAAATTTCACACTTGAGGAGGGGAAAACCCTTGGGATTGTTGGCGAGTCTGGTTGTGGAAAATCAACAACAGGGCGTGTAGTACTACGACTAATTGACCAAACAGCTGGTGAAATAATTTTTGACGGCAAGGATATTTCAAAGTTAAGTCAAAAGGAGCTTAGAAAGCTTCGCACTAAGATGCAAATAGTTTTCCAAGATCCATTTTCTTCACTTGACCCAAGAAAAACAGTGTTCCAAGCGATTGCAGAGCCGATAATTCATCATAAACTTCTAAAAAGTAGTGCGGAAGTCGAGAAGAGAGTGCTTGAACTTATGGAGACGGTGGGGCTTGCGGAAAGATTAATTAATACATATCCACATGAACTTGATGGGGGCAGGAGACAGAGAATAGGAATTGCCAGAGCGCTCGCAGTAGACCCTAAGTTTATCGTTTGTGACGAGCCTGTGTCAGCACTTGATGTTTCAATTCAAGCACAGATATTAAACCTCTTGAAAAAACTGCAAAAGCAATATGGGCTTACTTATATTTTTATCACGCATGACCTTGCGGTGGTAAATCATTTCTCCGATGAAATTGCTGTTATGTATCTTGGGCAAATTGTGGAAAAAGCACCGGCTGAAAAATTGTTTGAAAATCCAATGCACCCATATACGAAAGCATTGCTATCAGCAATACCGATTCCAGAGCTTGGGGCGAAGAAAGAGCGTATATTACTAAAGGGTGAGATTTCATCGCCAATTAACCCCGAGGACAAATGTCGTTTCTGTAAGCGCTGTGTGGAGGTGCATGGGGCTTGCGAGCAGAATGCTCCATCTTTAATTGAGGTTGAACCAGAACACTTTGTGGCATGCCATTTATTTAATAAGCAATAATAATAACATAAAAAAACAAAACACAAAAACGAAAGGAAATAAGATTATGAAAAAGACAAAATTACTCCAAGCGGCAGTAGCAATGCTACTTGCGGCGACTATGTTTGTGGGTTGTAGCAACGACAGTGACACAGGCACAACTGACAGCGGGTCTGCAAGTGGGGCAGATAATCAAGGTGCGAGTGCAAGCTATAAAGAGGAAGTTGTGGTTGGCGCGAGTGCAAAACTTACAAATATTGATCCTCAAAGTGTAAATAATACGCAACATAAGAGACTGTTTCTTCTAACACACAATACTCTTGTTAGCTATAATCCAGAAGACCAATCTTTAACCCCTGAACTTGCTTTAGATTGGAAAGTTGCCGATGACCTTGTTACTTGGGAAATTGAGCTAAGACCTGATGTAACTTTCCACAATGGAGATACGCTGACTGTTGATGATGTCATTTTCACATTCGAAAGAGGTCAGGCGACGGCTACATCTTCAGCACAAGCAATGTTTAACAATATCGCATCTATGGAAAAAATTGACGATCTTAACATGAAAATTGTTTTAGTAGCGCCAAATATGGACTGGGAATACATAATGGCTGAGCCAGCACTAAGTATTCTATCAAAAGAGACGCTTGAGGGCGATAGTGAAAACGCAGAAAAAGCAGCTGTCGGCACAGGGCTTTGGCAACATTATGAAATGCTTGACAGTAACTATGTTAAACTTGAGAGATATGATGGATATTGGGGTGAGAGCACAGAAACTAAATATCTCAATCTAAGAACAATTCCTGAAGCATCTGCTCGTGTAATTGCACTGCAAAACGGTGAAATTGATGTCTGCCTTGACCCTGGTAATACAGAACTTCAATTTATTGCAGAAGACGAAACTCTTGATTTAATTCAATACCAAGGCACAGCGCAACACTATTTTGCGTTCAATGTACAAGAAGCGCCTGGTAATGATCCGTTATTCCGTCAAGCAGTGGCATATGCACTTAATTATGATGACATCGCATATGGTGCGTATGATGGATTTGTAACAAAGGCGAATGTGTTCTGGGGTTGGCATCAAGCGGGATATGCAGGTGATGAAATCGAAGGCTACAACTATGATTTAGATAAAGCAAAAGAGCTTATCGCACAGTCGCAATATGCAAATGGTGCAACTCTTGAAATTGTTACAACCAGTAAGCAAAGGGTTGTTGCAGCGGAAATCATTCAATCTCAACTAAAAGAAATCGGTGTTGAGGTAATAGTTACAGAGCTTGACAGTGCAGGATTTACAGCACAAACAAATGCTGGTGAACATCAAGCGTGCCTATATGGCATCTCATATGGAACATATGCAGATGATGCGAGAAGAACTCATGTAAGTGGTTCAACCACAAATAAGTCATTCCAAAATAATGATAGAATTCATGAAATCATGGACGAAGCGAAAGCTGAAAGTGATGTTGATGCTCGTATGGAACTATACAAAGAATGGCAAGAAGTTGCAATTGAAGAGGTCGCGGTTATTCCAATGTTCTATCTTGAGTCAGCTATGGGTAAATTGAAAACAGCTGATGGCATCGTTTATGAGCCAGGCGGAATTCACGATTTCACATATCTTACAGCAACAGAATAAATTCTGTATAGAATAAATTCTGTATAGAATAAATTCTGTATAGAATAAGAATATGGCAATACCATAACGCCGTTTAAGCCGCACCAGAAAACGGTGCGGCTTAAACTATAAAAATAACAAATGCAAAGTAAGGAGCGAAATATGAACAAGTATTTTCCCCATATTAAAATTAAATGGCATACTGTAAGCTGTTTTGAAATTAAAATTGGAGATAAGACAATTCTCACTGACCCTTGTATTGGGTTGTCACCAGGGACAGAAAAAGATGCTGACGTTGTCTGTGGCGCTGACATTATCCCTGTAACACATATTCATTGGGACCATGTGACGGATATACGATACATGATAGATAAATTTGGCTCAAAAGTTATTGTGGGCGATTTGTCCGCAAGAGATTTAGCTACATATGTTGATAGAAATGCTCATGAGATTTACCCTGTTTCACATAATACGGAGCTTGATTTTGGTTGGGTAAAAATAAAAGCACTTATGGGCAGACATCATAAGGGTAAGCTAAATTATATTGACCATGCTAAAATGATAAAGAGTAAGCCGTTTTTTTCTGAGCATCCAAAGCTTGAGCCCCTGGGTTGGTTTGGCTCGCTTGAGTATAGGAATTATATAATCACAACAAAAGAGAATTTCAAAGTTTTGGTCTTTGGGAATACGCCAAGCATTGAACAAGTTAATATGCTAAAGGATGAAAAAATTGATATGGCGCTTTTGCAACTAACAAGACCGATTGGAAAAGAGCTTGCGCAGTTTGCAGTCGACATCGGTGCTAAAATTGTTATCCCACACCATATGGATTTGGCGAAAACGCCACACGAGTATGAGCCTTTGGTTGAGGAGTTTTGCTCTGCCTTTGAGAGTTTGAAATCAAGTGGGATTGCTGTGCGAACTGAACATGATAAATGGTATGATATTGGAATTTCAATAAAATAGGTGGGTGAGAGATATGCAAAGTTGGATAAAAGAAGAATATGCAAAAATTAAGGATGAGGCAGAAACATTAGGTAGATATATCCATGCAAATCCCGAGATTGCATTTAGTGAGCATATGAGTGCGACTGCTTGCAAAGAGTTATTAATAAAACATGGTTTTTTGATTGTTGAGGCTGTTGGCGGATTAGAGACAGCTTTTAGGGCGACATTCTCGAAGGGTGAGGAGAGTGGAATTAAAAAACGAATTTCTTATTTAGCGGAATATGACGCACTTCCAGAGCTTGGGCATGCTTGCGGACATAACTTAATTGCCATGTGTTCAGTCGCTGCCGCAATTATTGCCAGTAAAAAGCTTGACAGAGATGATGTTGAAATTTCTGTGATTGGAACACCTGCCGAAGAGGGCAAAGGTGGCAAGGTTATTATGGATAATAATGGAGTGTTTGACAATGTGGATTTTGCAATAATGGCTCATCCGTCGAATAAAAACATCATTACTCGCTCAGGTCGAGCGACAAAAAGACTATATATATCATTTCACGGAAAAGAGGGTCATTCGTCGGACTCTACAAAAGGTGTCAATGCTCTTAATGCGATGATACAATTGTTTAACGGAATAAATAGCATAAGAAATTTATTTCCCATAAATAGCAATGTTGACGGTATTATTACAGAGGGTGGCAAGGCAGCGAATATTATTGTGGGGCTATCAAGTGGTGAATTTTCAATACGCTCAATGACATACTCAGATGTTTGTGCAATTGAAAAAATGATTGAAAATGTGATAAGAAGTGTTGAGATGTTGACAGGGGCAAAAGCGGAATATCACTTTTCACAGGGCTACTATCAAAGGATTACAAATTCTGTTATGGAGCATCGTTTCATGGATTATATGATGGAGCAGGGCGAAGAATATGAAGTTTGCAATAGTATTGGAAAAAGAGGATCATCTGATCTTGGTAATATTGCAAGGAAAATTCCGTCAACACATATGTATTTTAAGATTACGAATGCCGCTGGGCATACAAAAGAGCTTGCTGAATGTGCAAATTCTGAAAATGGATATGAAATGGCAGGTAAGGCGATTTGTGCAATGGCAAACCTTGGATATGATTTGGTTATAGATAAGAGTTTTGCCAATGCTGTTAAGGAACAATTTGAGAAAGATAGAGAGAAGTTTTATTCCTAAAAGTGAGGTGTTAAAATGATATTATTAAAGGGTGCTGAGGTATATGCACCAAGGAAACTTGGGATAAAAGATGTGCTGATTTGTCATGATAAAATAGTTGAAATTGGTGAGGAATTATCCCCTAATATCAAAGGGATTAAAGTCATAGATTTAAAAGGAAAGAAGCTTCTTCCAGGTTTTATTGACCAGCATGTACATATAATCGGAGGAGGGGGAGAAGCTGGGTTTCATTCGAGAACACCTGAACTCAATGTGTCTTCAGCGATTTCTGCTGGCGTAACCACAATGGTAGGTTTACTTGGAACAGATGGGTTTACAAGGACGATGAGTGCATTAATTGCCAAAGCAAAAGCGCTTAACAACGAAGGCATAACTTGTAGATGTCTTACTAGTTATTACGGATATCCACCTGTGACTTTTACTGATAGTGTTGCAAAAGACATCGTTTTTATTGAGGAGATAATTGGCTGTAAGCTTGCAGTTGGTGACCATAGGGCATCTCATCCAGCAAGGGAAGAGTTGATAAGAATTGCATCTGATGTGCGCGTGGCTGGGCTTACTTCAGGGAAAGCTGGGGAACTTCATTTGCATGTAGGCAAAGATGTCAGTGGTATAGATATGATAATCGACATCGTAAAGACGACAGATATTCCGATTTCTGTTTTTCGACCGACACATATGGCAAAATTTATAGATAGAGCGGTGGAATTTATGAGTTTAGGAGGATATGTGGATTTTACTGCAAGAGATACATTAGCGGAGAAGTTGAGTGGTATTATAAGTGTGGTAGATAATAAGCTCATCACTATAAGCTCAGACTCAAACGGAAGTATGCCAAGATTTAATGATAAGCAAGAGTTAGTTGGTATGGGTGTTGGAAAGATGACTACACTTTATAATTCGATTAAGCAAATGGTTGTTGATTTTGGGCAAAAACTCGAAGATGTGCTACCGTTTATAACTTCAAATGTGGCAGATGCACTGCTTTTTTCTCAAAAAGGTCGAATAAAAGTTGGACTGGATGCCGATTTTGTAATTCTTGATGGTGAAATGAATGTCGAAACAGTAATTGCCAAAGGTGTAATTGCAATGGAAAACAGAGCAATATTTCTAAAAGGAATGTTTGAGTAATGGGTGTTTTTTGTAAGTTGCCCAAAAACAAATTTCACGAGAGTTATGTGTTTTACTATATTTTGACCTTTGTCGGTGGATATCTTGGGGCATATAGCTATGTTTTGCATGATGGAGTATTTGCCAGTGCGCAAACAGGGAATTTGATTTTACTTGGCATTGAATTTGCCAATGGAAATTACACCGACTGGTATAAATATATTCTGCCGATAATGGCTTTTTCATTTGGCATTGTTGTTGCTGAGTATATTGGAAAGAGAAAGTGTTTTGTGAAATTGAAATCATCACAAATGGTGCTGTATATCGAGGCAGCTGTTCTGTCACTTGTGTTAGTAATGCCAAGTAGTGAGATGGACTTTATTGCCAATATCACAATTGCAGTTGCGGCAGCACTACAAACACAAAGTTTTCGGTGCATAGGTGGGCATGCTCATTTTACAACAATGTGTACAGGAAATATTAGATCAATTTCTGAATATGCATATAATGCCTTCACTAAGAGTGACAGTAATAGCATTATAGTTTTGATTTTGCGATTAGGTATTATCATATCTTTTACAGTTGGGGTTGTAATTGGCGTTGTAATTTGTGATTTAATAGGCTTTAATAGCATGATAGTTGCAATAATCATTCTTGTTTTACTTGGGCTAACTTATAGTTTTGTTAGTGAACTTGAGTGAAGGGGGGCCCCCACTCAAAATTTGCGTCGCTGTAAACAAGAGAGGGTGTTTTGGGAGGAAATGTGCTTTTGTGAGTCGAATGGTTTCTGTCTAACAATACTGCTGTGGGACGAAAATAATTATGACAGTTGTAATTAAAATAAAGTAAAAAATATTAGCAGAAATAAAATAAGAATATTAATTGAAATAAGAATGAAAAATATACGTAGAAATCATTATAATATTTTCAAAACCGCCCTCAATATACTCTTTTATCCCACTTTGTCCGCACCGTGATATGAGGTTTATTTCCCGTATGGGTCAAAATATGGGTCAAGGCGATATTTGGGGCAAATAAAACTGAATAACAAAAAAGGCTCGAACACTACTGTTCAAGCCTTTTGTTTTGGTTGCGGAGGCTGGATTTGAACAACCCCTCTGCGCGCAGAGGGGTTTAACTTCAAATGAATTTACAAATTC
>CAYJIE010000069.1:0-13660 GCA_964370145.1 uncultured Oscillospiraceae bacterium | reverse complement strand
AAGCGAGCCACTCACACGGCGATGCCTTAGTTCGCAAGGTCTCCTTTTTGCTAGTGAGCATGGGGGCTTTTTTTGTTTCGTGGGGAGTTTCGTGGGGAGACTTCACATGACATTTTTCATGCGCTTGACTGAACTCATTTTCCGCTATGCAAATTGCACTATAAGCAGCCTGTTTCTTTGTGTAATATAGAAAGATTTCGATATTTTGTAAAATGTGAACAAAAATATTGTGAAAAACTATTGACAGCCTGTTAACGATGTGAGATACTTGAATATGTAAACATTTAGGTTTATATATAAAATTTGTTGGAGGATGAATTATGTCAATGTTAGACTCACGCCGAGATTTCTTAAAGAAATCTTCAATGTTAATTGGTGGCACGGCTGTTTTTGGGGGCGTTACGATGCTCGCAGGATGTACGCCGACCGCCGCTTCGTCAGATGCGCCCGCTGAGCCACCGGCTCCTGCGGAAATCCAAATTCCCACACATCCTTTTACATATGTGGAATTGAGCGGAACTGACGCACTGCCTGTTGCATACAACGGCTATTACGAAGGGGGATGTTGTTATGGCGTTGCAAAGGCAATGCTTGAGCAACTTCAAGGAAAAGTCGGTTTCCCTTACACAATGACACCGATTGATATGTATAAGACCGGTAAAGAGGGATATGGGATTGGAACACTTTGCGGCGCACTTGCCGGTGCGGTCAATGTCATTAGCATGAGCGCTGACACAGATAGTGCAAGGGAGATCATCGCCGACCTGTTCAAATGGTATACAACAACTAAACTGCCACTATATAGACCTGATGGGTTAAGCGATGTGCAAACTGTCGCGTCTTCCGTCAACTGTGTGGATTCTGTCACAATCTTCAAGACAGCGGCTGGCGTTGAGCAAGCTGACCCGATTAGAAAAGAGCGTTGCGGCGCGATAAGCGCTGACGTTGCTAATAAAGCAATTGAGCTTTTGAATGTTCACTTTGGTTTTGCAGAGCCTGCTCCTGAAGTGCCAGCAGAGCCTGTGACACTTGCAGAAAATGAGTTCCTTGGCGAGGCTGAAGGTTATGGCGGAACAATTAAAGTTAAGGTGACTATGGACGGCGATAATATTTCGAAAATCGAAATTTTAGAGCATTCTGAAACAGCAGGCATCTCTGACCCTGCCTTTACATCAATCCCTGCGGCTATCATTGCGGCGCAATCAGCTGAAGTTGACATTGCGGCAGGTGCATCTGCGAGCAGTAAGGGAATCATGGACGCCGTTGCAAATGCTCTGTCAAAGCGCAAATAAGTAATTATGTAAATTTTCATTAAGAACAATAAAGGAGTAATTATGGGCAGATTAGGTATGGGCGAATTATTTATCATATTCGCAATGATTCTTTTAGTAGTAGGGCCAACAAAGCTCCCAGCACTTGCAAAAAGCATGGGGCAAGCACTCAAGGAATTCAAAAAGGGCTCACAAGATGTCACCAGTAAACTCGAGGAGCTTGCAACAGAGCCTGTAAGCACAGTTTCTGCTAAAGAGGTGAAAACATCAGTAGAGAAAACAATTCTACAAGAAGAAGCCTGAATTTTATGAAGTCTTTTATCAAGAAAAAAAGAAAAGACGATGAAAATGTGTCAATTTTAACACATTTAGGCGAGCTTAGAAACCGCCTAAAAGTTGTTATTCTTGCAAATGTTGCCGCGGCACTCGTGATGTATAATTTTGCGGAAGCACTCATGCAATATCTTTTGGATATCAATCCTGGGATGGAGCTTGTGTATATAAACCCGTCGGAATTGCTGCTCACTTACATACAGATTTCATTCATCGCCGCCTTTATCATCTGCTCGCCGATTACGATATATCATCTGTGGGCATTTGTGGAAAAGGGATTGTATCCAAAAGAAAAGCTATATATTTTTATATCGCTCATATTTGGTATGCTTTGCTTTGTCGTCGGTGTGGCTTTTTGCTATGAAATTGTATTGCCAACAACGCTTGCTTTCTTTGCACGCATAGAAATCGGTGAAGTGTCCTCAATGATATCGGTGCAGTCATATGCCAATTTTGTCAATATGATGCTCTTTAGCTTCGGGGTCGTATTTGAGATGCCCATTTTAGTCTTTGTGCTCACAAAGCTCGGCATACTAAAGCCCGATATGCTCAAAAAACATCGTGGCGTTTTAATTGTTGGAATTTTTATCTTCGCCGCCCTCATTACTCCACCGGACGTCGTCTCGCAGATTATGCTAGGTATCCCAATGGTGATGCTGTTGCAAATGAGTATTTTCATCAGCGTCCTTGTACATAAGGGTAATGAGAAGAAAAGAATTAAGCAAGAGGCTCTTGAAAGTTAGACGATAGGAAATTTTTCGACCGACACGAAATCACTTAGAAGAAAACAGACGACACCCTTGAATTTCAAATGAAATTCAAGGGTGTTTTGTTGCAATAGCAAAACTATTTATGCACTTATTTTACCATGCAAATCTTGACAAGTCCTGCTAATAGGTATATAATATCTATATCTGTAATTTGTTTGAAATTCCGCTTTTGGCTTTAACAAAATGTGGGGTTTATATAGATTTTTAAAAAGAAATGTGGGGTTTTTATGAGATATTTGAAATTTATTATGCTAAGTGTAGCACTTGCACTTGTAATGAGTGTGAGCAGTTTAGCTTATGACACCGGCAATTTTACCATGTTCGGGGGCTCAATGGGTACCGACTACGAATATTCAGATGTTAACAAAACTCTGACTATCAAAACAGATGCTTCTATTGGAATTAGTGGCGGAAGTGGCGAGAGTCAAATCGTCATTGCCGATGGTATAACCGCAAACCTCACCTTCAGCGGGCTTAACTTGACCAATTCCGCAGGCTCTGCTCTGTCAATTTCAAATGGCGCAACTCTTACACTTACACTTGGTGACAGTTATAATAACACACTCACCTCAACTGCAGAGGGGTTTGCAGGTCTTGGTTTGGCTGACACTGCACATCTCGTGATCAATGGTGGTGCAGGTGGCAACGGTTCACTCACGGCAAGCGGCGGCAATAAAGGTGCAGGAATTGGCGGCAACGATGGCGCCTCATTTGGCTCGATTACCATCAACGGTGGTGTTGTCAATGTGGTTGGCGGCGATAGTGCGGCTGGTATCGGTAGTGGTAATAGTGAAAGCGGCAATGGCGGTCGCAGCATTACAATTAACGGCGGCACAATTACAGCAAACGGCGGTGTTGACGGCGCAGGCATTGGCGGCGGTAACAGCGGGACTACAGGTGCAATCACAATCGCAGGCGGCACAATTGCAGCAAACGGCGGCGGTAGCGGCGCAGGCATTGGCGGTGGTAACAGCGGTGATGCAGGTACAATCACAATTACAGGCGGCACAATTACAGCGACCAGCGGTGTTAATGGCGCAGGCATTGGCGGCGGCGGCAGTGGCAGTGGTGGCACAGTCTCAATTTCAGGCGGTTTTGTTACTGCAACAGGTGATGATGCAGGTGCAGGCATTGGCGGCGGCGTCAGTGGTAATGGTGGCGCAGTCACAATCAGCGGCGGCACAGTCATTGTAAATGGCGGCACCTCAGGTGTTACTTATGGTATTGGCAGTGGTAACTCAGGCGCTTCTGTGGGCACATTTACCACAACCCCATCAGGAACAGCTGTTATCATCGCAAACACCATCGGTGATACTTCCGATTCTGCAAACTGGAAAGGGCTTGTCATCAAAAACCGCGTCGGTCAAGTATATAGCGACACTACAATTAGCGCAGATGTGACAATTGCAAGTGGGACGGAGCTCACAGTTAATGATGGGACGACCTTGACGGTTGCTCCTTCTGTCACTTTGACAAATAGCGGTACAATTCAAAACAGGGGTACTGTAACAAATTCAGGAACAATCACAAATAACGGCAGTTTTTATAATCATGGGCAATATAATGGCGCTGTGCTTTCTCCGAATGGGATTATCGAATCCACCAACCCAAATGTTGATATCACAGCTTATTCGCTCTA
This sequence comes from uncultured Oscillospiraceae bacterium, assembly GCA_964370145.1. Classification (GTDB taxonomy): domain Bacteria; phylum Bacillota; class Clostridia; order Oscillospirales; family Feifaniaceae; genus CAYJIE01. Next base: position 9,647 of record CAYJIE010000069.1, on the reverse strand, counting down.
CTTGCGAGTTAATGCAGGTGCTTCTCAAATGAGCACTGACGGCGTCACTTTTAACAACTACACAGGCTCACTTAATATCTCCGGAGCGACGCAGACATCAAATACTATTATTGTACAAAGCGGCACACATAATGTCGTGTTCGATGGAATTAACATAAATTCCTCTAATAATACTCCTGTGCAAATTAGTGCAGGCGCTGCACTCAACATCACACTTGCGACAGGCAAAACAAATACATTGGTTGGTGGGTCAAATAAGGCGGCTATAAATGTGCCCACCGGTGCAACAGTTAACATCAGCGGCGAGGGAACACTCAATGCCACTAGCGGTAGTTTTGCCGCAGGCATTGGTGGTGGCCAAAGAGAGGGATATGGCAATATTACAATTTCCGGTGGCAACATCACCGCGGTTAGTACAGGGCATGGAGCCGGAATTGGCTGTGGCTACAACGGTAATCCTTCGGCGGGTCGAATTGAAATAACTGGTGGCGACATCACTGCAAGATGTGACGGCATTCACGGCGCAGGTATCGGCAACAGTAGTGGTGGTCAGTCCACAGACTACGATGGTGGTACAATCATTATTAGCGGTGGCACAGTCAATGCAACCGGTGGACAATCAGGAGCCGGCATTGGTGGCGGATGGAATTCAGATGAGGTGAACATCACAATCAGCGGCTCTGCTTTAATCACAGCGCAAGGCGGTGAGTATGCCGCAGGCATCGGTGCAGGCGAGGGCACTGTTGATGGCAAGGGCAATGGCGGAATTATCACTATTATAAGTGGCACCATACAGGCAACCGGTGGCGATTTTGCTGCAGGCATCGGTGGTGCTTACTTTAGCTCAAAGGCAACAGCCGGCAACGGCGGAAATATCACAATAAGTGGCGGCGATATCATGGCAAATGGTGGCGTGAATGGCGCCGGAATTGGTGGCGGAAGTGGGCAAATTGGATATTCCGGTGGTCATGGTGGAACAATTACAATCAGCGGTGGTGGCATCACAGCAGTTGGCGGAAACGATACCTCCGGATATGCTGCTGCCGGAATTGGTGGCGGACGTCAAGGTTCTGGTGGTAATGTCACAATCAGCGGTGGCACTGTTACTGCGTACAGTTCGCAAAAAATTGGCATTGGCGGCGGATCTAATGGCACAAGTGGCGGAACATTTACTACCACTCCAAGTGGTGGTGCGGTCATAATTGCTGATTCAATTGCTGATACAAGTAGTCAAAGTAGTTGGACAGGAATTGTCATTGTCAACAATTCGGGTGTGCTTCACAATGACTCTACAATTACAACAAATGCGACAATTCCAAGCACTGCAACCTTTACAATTCCTGAAGGAAAAACTCTGACAATTGCAAGTGGAAAAAGTCTCTATAACCAAGGGACAATTATAAATCTTGGAACAGTTAATGGCAGTGTTGCAGGAAATCCTCTGTTTGTCATCACTCGAATTATCTTTAAGGCTGGGAACACATTGACGATTCCCGAAAACTCCAGTTTGGTAATTAAAGCAGGGTACGAGTTTGTAATTGAGGCAGGAGCAACAATTACAAATATGGGCTCTATTGTGATTGAGACAGGCGGTGCTGTTATAAACAATGGCTCAATTGTTGGCACGAATGTTACCCAAGTGGGCTTTAGCGGAAATGCTCCGACTAATCCATAGGGTAGTGACGAATTTTGGACTCTGGTAAAAAGCGGACTGAAAAATAAACAAGAAAAGTCGGGTGGAAACCCGACTTTTTTGGCGTCTGAAACCTTGCGAGGGTGATCCGCAAATGTACCATTCGTGGTACATTTGCTCTAACGAACGGGTGGAAACCTGATGATTCCGCCTCGTCCCCTCCTTCTTCCGAAAATTTCAATTTGAGTGCATCGGTTTTTGACACGCTAAAAAGTCGGATTTTCGTCCGACCTTTTCTGTGGTGCGGTTTTGTGGCGTGGATTTGTGGTGTGGTTTTGTGCTGTGGCTTTGTGCTGTGGAGTCGCCGCCAAAAAAGGCAGAAAGCAAAAATATACGGCATATGATGACTATCATCATATGCCGTATGCTATTTACACATGTCATTTGCTTTTGTTATAAGCATGGGTGCGATGGAGTCCAGCGTAACTTGCTTTGTCACAGCACCTATATTATATGCGACCATCGGCATTCCATATACAACACAGCTCGCTTTGTCCTGCCCAATTGTATACGCACCTTTGTTCTTCATCTGCAACAAGCCCTGTGCGCCGTCTTGCCCCATTCCCGTCATGATAACGCCGATGGAGCCCTTGCCTGCCACCTCGGCGACAGAGTTGAACAACACATCAACCGAGGGCGCATGGCCGCTGACCTTGCCCTCTTTCGAGACCTTAACAAAATATCCGTTTGCGTCTTTTTTCACTCGCATTTGCAACTCACCCGGAGCGATTAGAACAAGCCCCGATTTTAAGCGGTCGCCGTCCTTCGCCTCACGAATATCCAAACTGCATATCTTCGTCAGCCGCTCTGCATACATGCGTGTGAAGTTCGCAGGCATATGCTGCGTTACGACAATCGGTGGCATATTCTTCGGCAGTCCTTGCAGAACCGCCTGTGTGGCGTCGGTGCCGCCTGTGGACGCCCCAATTGCAATTACAAAATTGTCTGTCTTACCTGAAGTCATCTTTGCCCCTATTGCCTGAGCCGGTCTGTGGACTTGCCGTCTCGCCGTCATATTAGCTTGTGACGCGATGATGATTTTTTCGATCAGCTCATTTGAAAAATTTTGCATATCCTGTGGCGAGCGCACTGTCGGCTTGTTTATGAAGTCCACCGCACCTGCCTCAAGTGCCTCAAAGGCGTTGAGGGGTAGGGAAGTGACCACTACCGCAGGAATCGGGTATTGCGGAATTAGTTTCCGTAGAAATTCAATTCCATTCATTTTTGGCATCTCAACATCGAGCGTAAGCACATCTGGGCGATATTGCAGGATTTTATCCCTCGCCGCATATACATCTTCCGCCGTGTCAATCACTTGAATTCTTGAATCTCTGGAGATCTCCCTCTCAAGCGTTTTCCTAAAAAGAAGTGAGTCATCAACAATTAATGCTTTAATCTTTCTGTTCATGTTCCCTCTTACTGTTTTCTAAAAATTGCCGGCTTTACATATGAATATCTGGTGCTTCCACGCTCAAGCGACTCCGAATGTCCGATAAAAAGGAAACCGCCGGGCTTCGTCGCATCATAAAATCTCTCGACCAGTGCATGTTTTGTGTCCCTGTCGAAATATATCATAACATTGCGGCAAATAATTATATCATATGGTTTTTTATAAGTGATTTTATCCATGAGATTAAAGGTTTTGAACACGAGCTCACCACGCAGTCTTGGAATGATTTGACTTTGGTCACTGCCAACATCAACAAAGTATTTCTTGACCCAAGCTGCTGGCAAATCTTTTAGCGTCTCATTCGCATATATCCCTGCCTTCGCCTTTGCCATTGCTTGCGCTGAAATGTCTGTGCACAAAATTTTTGTGTCCCACTGCGACTTCGCTGAGCCAAAGTGGTCATCAATTAACATCGCAAAAGAATATGGCTCTTCGCCCGATGAGCAAGCCGCCGACCAAATTCTCACATCTTTATCTTTGATTGTTTTCTCAAAGTGGGGGAGCACGGTTTCCTTGAAATAGTTGAAATGCTCAATTTCTCTCATGAAAAATGTGTGATTTGTCGTAAGCTTATTCATCAAAATTACGACATCATCTGAACTGGTGCTCGACAGCACCTTATCAAAATAGTCGGTGTAGCTTGCATATGTCCCCTCACGCATGATGGAGCCAAGGCGCCCTTCAACAAGCACCCTCTTCTTTGCGAGCTCAATCCCAAAGTTCTTTTTTATAAATGATACGAGCCGATTAAATTCAGCATCTGTCATCGGTTTCATCAAAACTCTCCTTATGCGACTTATAACTCAATGTCAAAGCCGCCCAAATTGCTTGCACCCACAAGCTTAACCGCATCGAGGATAAGTGTCACACGTCCATCAATCCTCACAATATTCTTTACGAATTGATTTGAATTGACTGTGTTAAAGTCAGGTACAGGCGTGATGTTCTTCTCGCTCGTGTTAATAACTTCAAGCACTCTGTCAACGATTAGTCCGACTGAAATGTCGTCATTTTCGATTACGATAAAACAAGTGCGCTCATCATATTCACGCTCGAGCTTTCCAAAGCGTGTGCGAACGTCCATTACTGGGATGATTTTACCGCGCAAATTGATTATCCCCTTGACATATGACGGGATTTTGGGCACAATCGTCACCGGTTGCACGCCAATAATCTCTATTACATTTTCAATTTCAATCCCATATACTTGGTCTTCAATGCTAAAATCAAGAATTTTTCCATCTATCGAAGTGGTGTCCATTATATTTTGATCTGACATATATTTTCCCTCCTAAAATGTCGAAATGATATTATGCGCGTCCAAAATCAAGCTAATTGAGCCATCGCCCAAAATCGTACAACCTGCAAGCCCATGATCTTTAATTCTAAATGAATTCATGAAACTTGGGAATGGTTTTACAACCACTTGTTGCTCACCGATTAGCTTATCGGCAAATAGGCACGCATTTTTCTCTTTTGACTCGACTAAAATTACAATGCCCTCAGTGAGATCTGTAATCTCTGTCTCAAGATCATATATCTGGTGGAGTCTTATTATCGGATATACCTCGCCACGAACCATGACCATCTCACTGCCCTCTGTGTCGTGAATGAGTTGCTCAGGTTGCACATTAAAGCTCTCTTTAATCGAGTTAATTGGGAGGGTGAACACGGAAGAGCCCACGGAAATTTCCATGCCGTCAACAATTGCAAGTGTGAGTGGGATTTTGATGATGGTGCTTGTTCCCACACCCTTTAAGCTGTCAACAGATACAGATCCGCCGATCTTCTCGATATTCTTCTTAACAACGTCTGTGCCGACGCCACGTCCGGAAAATTCAGTGACTTGCTCTTTCGTTGAAAATCCGGGTGTCATGATTAAATTGTAAGCCTCTTTATCAGTATATTCATGTTTTGGTTTTGTGAGAATACCATTATCTTCCGCTTTTTTAAGAATTGCGGCAGGGTCAAGCCCTTTACCATTGTCGGAGATTGTGATAATAACTTCACCTGCGGTGCTCTGTGCAGACAGCGTTACTGTTCCCATTCTCTCCTTGCCTGCTGCCTCTCTCTCGTCATTGCTCTCAAGCCCGTGATCCATGGAGTTACGCACGAGATGCATGAGTGGGTCAGCTAGATTATCGATGATGGATTTGTCCACCTCTGTGTGCTCGCCGTCAAGTACAAGATCTGCGTCTTTGCCGAGTTTCTTACTCATATCACGCACAATTCTGTGCATTTTATTAAACACGCCAGACAGCGGAACCATTCGAATTGACAAGACGATGTCTTGTAGTTCATCAGTTAGTTTGCGAAGTTGGCGAGCTGATTTTTGGAAGTTGTCCAAGTTAAGCCCACGTAAATCGGGATTGCTTGTAACCATGCTCTCTGTGATGACAATTTCTCCGACAATCTCTTGAAGCTCATCGAGCTTTGTCAAGTTTACCGAAATCAGATTTGTCTTCGCTCCGCCTTTTGTCGCCGCAATCGCATTGTTCAAGTCAGCATTTGTTGGTGCAATTTTCTTCTCCTCAACGGGAGCAGGTGCAGGTGTAGCTTTTTTCTCCTCGACAGGTTTTACTTCTTCAATGACGATTTCCGGCTCAGGAGCCGCCGCCTCATCTAAAATTTCATATGATTTTACATTAAGTGCTGTTGCAATTGCATCGCAAACTTGTTGCACCGTTGAATAGCTTTTGAACTTTACGATAAATCCATTTTCCACGATGACCTTTGCGGACTCCGGATTTGTCTCAATATCATTTGGTATGTATTCAAGATGCTCACAGTGGTCAACGATATTATTAACGAGTAGGAGTGCACGCAAGTTCTCCATTTGGATGTCATCTTCAAAATGCACGCATACGGAAGTTAGCCCTGCTGTTCCCGAGTCAACTTCGCCACTTGCCTCAGGCGCAGTTGTTTCAGTTGCCGCTGGTGCTTCACCTGTTTTTAGCATTGTTGCGTAGTCACGGATACTCTTTAAGATGTCAGGGTATTCACCCGCAGTATAGGTCTCATCAGACAGCTTGTCCGTCTCCGCCTTAATCGCATCAGTCGCTGCAAACACATGGCTGAATAGGATATCCTTATCAACACTGATGTTCGGATCATTTCTAATCAAATAGAACAAGTCCTCGACAGCATGGGCAAGGTGGCTCACCTCATCAAAGCTCATCATGGCTGATGAACCCTTAATCGTGTGCATTATTCTGAAAATTTCATTAACGTCGTCCATTTCAAAATGGTCACTCTTCTCTGTTTTGAGCAAAATGTTATCAAGTTGCTCTTGCAGTCCGGTTGCCTCGAACATATACATGTCGAGCATTGAATCTCCCATATCAGCAATCATAGTATTCTCCAATCCTCCGCATTAGATGTCATGCTTTTGCTTGCGGCATTTTTTTGCATTGACATCTTGCCGTCTTTTTTTGGCAGTCGGCACGCCGAATTTACAAATAAGCATTATGCCTCATTAAAAATAGGCATATTGATTATTATACTATAAAAAAACGTAAAAAGCCATATATTTTTTTAAAAAATTTAGTATAAATTATAAATAATATTGATTTTTACGAAAAAATGATGTAAAATGAGTTAAAAAGCATATGAAATTATAGAAAATATGCAAGATATCGATTAATCTTTAACAAAGGGGACAGCCGCAATATGTCAAATATTCTAAAAATCACGACCCCTATGGTGCCGAAAAACTATCAGGCACCGAATATGCAACAGCCGACTGCGCATGAGCAATTTGTTGACATTTCAAACTTGAATAAGGTTATCAAGACGAGCGACCGTTCTGAAACCGCCAAACAAGATGTCAACGAGTTCCAGTCGAAGGAGCCCATTTCCGAGCTCGCTCGGATGATGAAAAATCCGTCGCTTGGTTCTTCAGCGCTCTCAAATATATTATCGGACGAGTTGCTTTTGGCGATTGCGAACATGGGCGACCCCACCTTTGGCAAAGAAATTGCCGACATCGCTAGAAATATTTTTGTAAATTCCGACCAACTAGCGGCGGAAATCACCGACCAACAGAAATTCATGTCGCTCTTCAAGGGCGAAATTTTTGAATATATGCGTGCGATATTAGACGCCGCACCCTATTCACCCGAAGTCAAAAGCGCCGTCGGGAACTTTTTGCGCTCAATTGTATATCAAGCAAATATGGACGAGATGCTAAGAGCGGTTGCAAATAATCTTGATGAGCTTGCAAAACAGGTGTCACCGATTAAGGAAATCAGCACAGCTCTAAAAGATCTTGCAAATTCACTTAGACATGCAAATGCTTCTCAGGAGTTTGGCACGATAAGGACTGAAATTGTGAGCATTTTCTCAAAGCTTGGCGACAGCGTGCTCGCTGATAGCAGAGTTCAGAGGCTCATGTCTCTCACGGTTTATAATATTTCAAAATTCAATGCCGGCGATAATCTAATCGATGCGTCATTTAATGCCTTACTCGAAATTTTCACAGACGAGGGCTTTAAGGATAATTTGCGTGAGGTTCTAAATGCACATCTGCGTGCAAACGGTATGCTTGAAACCGTCACCCCACAGCCCTTTGAGGCTGTCGTTTCTGCGGCAGAGGGAGAGATTGCTCAAGAAAAGCCGCCACAAGAGGCGCCTGCACAGCCTGCGCCCACTGAAAACCAAGCGGCAACAACTCTAGCACCAGAGCTAAGCGCAGATATTGAACTTGCGGCGGCGCTCTCAAAGCTCATGACCCAAGAAGACGCCACAAAACTGGCACTTGAGCTCACGGAATTTCCAAAAGAGGAAGAGGCTCAAGCAAATGTCACCACAAATGTACCTGCAAAAGAGGACGCGCAAGTCACAAAAAGCATCTTGAATTTACTTGATATGTTCAAGCACACATTAAAAGAGCCGCTTTTGCGCTCTATGACAGAAAATGACATCACAAATCTTATGCGCAGTCTTCTGCTATCCCCAAGCAATGCCACACCCCTCATGCACTTCGTTTTGCCGATCAGGCATGATAACATGCGTGCGTTCGGCGAGCTGTGGGTAAATCCCGACCCTGAGAAGGGCGACACCCAGAGGGACGAGCGCAACGCCGTGCATATGCTGCTTTGCTGTGATGTTCCAAATATCGGTTTTTTTGAAATTGAGCTGTATCAAAAACGCACTTCTCTCCAAATTCAACTATTTTGCCCAAATGAATATGTGAAGGAGTTTTCGAGTATAAAAGATGAAGTCGTCAAAGTGGCATCATTAGTCGGCTTTTCCGTCAAGGGCATGAATGTCGCCCCACTTGGTAAGCGCCGCACTCTCCTTGATGTATTCCCTGCAATTTTTGAGACAAAGCATACGATGAACTTTGTGATTTAGCCATATGGCAGAACGGAGCGACAAATGGTACCTGTTGAAAAAGAAAAGGTCATGGCGGAAAAAAGAATACGCAAAAGCGGCGACAAGGCGGTTGCACTGCGATATAATCCGAAGGATAATATCGCTCCAATCATCGTCGCATCAGGATATGGTGAAGTCGCTAAGCGCATTATCACCGTGGCTGATCAGAATAATATACCCGTGTATAGGGACGATTCGACTGCGTCTCTTCTTTCCATGCTCGAAGTCGGCAGCGGTATCCCGCCCGAGCTGTATCAAGTCATAGCGTCGCTATACACTTCAATTCTCGCAAAAAGTGCGGAAATTCAAAATCTTGCACCGCCTGCTGATGAAAATGCGCAGGAAAGGGCAGAGAATTTGGAACAAATTGCACAGATGATTGAAGATCAGGAATAGTGGGGGAGTTGGCGGAGTATCTGTCCACTCTGCTCGCCGACTGAAATTAATTTGAACGATTATTTTCTTTGTACCGTACTTTTATAAATTTTTGTAAGTTTGAGAGGTTGTGTTTTGGAGATATTCTTATTATTTTGGAACATATTAATATTGGTACAAACACTTTTGGGGTTTGGTACGGCGTATAGATTGACGAAAAAAGGCGGAGATAATGGAGTAACATTGTTTTTTTTACTAATCGCTATGGAATTTGCCGCATTAATTCCTGGGCTTGGCATTTATTTGTGGTATCAAAATAGAGATTAATATATATGGATGAATAGCATATTTGTGTAGAGTAAAGCAGTCACTATCAAAAAATGATAGTGACTGCTTTTTGGTTGTCGTATTTGGTGGGGAGTGGTGGATACCTTCGCCGCATAACCACGTTTGAATTAACAAAAAAACAACAACATTCTTCTTCGCTCCTATCGCCCTTGCGGCTCGGACTTCGACGAACCACCTTTTCGAGCAATGCTCGAAATGTGTCCGAATCTGTACACTCCCGCACCATACTTTGTCATCTCATGCGGTTGCCGCAGACCGTTGTCTGCGGTGAGCATGAGGACGGATTTAATCTTGATACAATCTTGTCCGTGCGGTGGAATTCATTTCCGCCGTGTTAGGACACCGAGCAAAAAAGCACTGCTTGCGCAGTGCTCTTTTTGGTGGGGAGTGGTGGATACCTTCGCC
>CAYJIE010000068.1:1569-13722 GCA_964370145.1 uncultured Oscillospiraceae bacterium | reverse complement strand
CTCTTCCCAAAGCCTGGCAAATCTAATGTATACACCTTGTATTTTTGACTCAAAGTGTTTGAGTTGCTCAAACGATTTGAGTTACTCAAATGCTTTGAGATACTTCGCATCACATCAATATTAGCGCCCCAGCCGTGAAGTATGACGATGTCTGCACCTTCGCCCTCACATATATAATTAATTTCGCTATCAAAAATTTGCACACAGTCCCCCAATATGTTTTTACTATAAATGAAATATTTATTGCCATAAATATCAAGTCTACTCTATTATATAGTATTCTACGCAAAAGTGCAATATAATAATTCCCTATTTTGAAATATTTTTACATCTTCCGTAATATATATATCCGTGAGGGGCAGTAAATTGGCGTTATTGCAAGCTCTGTCTCTTATAATGACGAAGTATACAAACGGAGGAAGTATGAGCACAATTGATTACAAAGCAGAAAGCATGGACTGTATCTGCGATATGACTATTAACACTTTAGAGAGAGCCAAGGAAAGCGGAAAAATTCTGCAAGGTCGAGTTAAAAAATGCGACGGAGCATATAATTTACACATTGAGGCTGTCGGTTGTCGAGCAATTATCCCAACGGAAGAAACCGCAATTGGCGCTAGCGACGGCGCGGTTAAGCCGATTGCGATAATAACAAGGGTTGGGCGTGCCGTTTGCTTTAAGGTGATGGGCTTTAAGGAAATTAATGGCGAGCGCATTGCCATTCTTTCACGCCGCCTTGCACAAATGGAGTTCTGTGAACAAAAACTATCTAAATATAATAAGGGCGACATATTAACCGCAGCAATTACAAGACTTGAGGGCTTTGGCGTATTTGTCGATGTCGGCTGTGGCGTGATTTCAATGATTTCAATTGACAATATCTCTGTGTCAAGGATCGAGCACCCTAAGGAGCGTTTCCAAATTGGCGATGCAATAAGGGCTGTGGTGTCTGAACCCTTGGTAAACGGCAGGATTTCACTGTCGCATAAGGAATTACTTGGGACATGGCTAGAAAACGCAGAGCGCTTCGAGCAAGGGCAAATTGTCACAGGTATCGTGCGTTCCCTTGAGCCATATGGAATTTTTATCGAGCTTGCACCAAATTTAGCGGGGCTTGCGGAATTCCAAGAGGGACTATCAGTCGGCGAGACCGCCATTGTCTATATTAAAAATATCATTCCCGAAAAAATGAAAATAAAATTGTCAGTCGCCGACCATTTCCACGAGAAAAAAATTATGCCTATTGAATACTTCTATGATGATTTACACATGGACTACTGGAGATATTCCCCCGACGGCGCCTCAAAAATCATTGAGTCAGTATTTACAAATACTTAATTTCATCACATTTATGACATGTATATTAATTAGTTAAATTATTTAAGTAATCAAAAGAGCTGATTTTCAGCTTTTTTTGATTCCATTTATGAATTAACTGTTAACAATGCATGTAAGTCATTGGCCAGAATAGATAAAAATGCAACCAATTTGACGAATTTCGATGTGTTGTTTTGGTGAAGTTACCCAAAATTTGCATATTTATATATATACATCTTGCAATTTGTTTATTTTTTTGATACAATTATGTAAAATAGCTGGAAGGAGGAAGGTGCATAGATTAGTTCTGAATGTAAGAATAACATCTATATAACACGGAGGATTTATTATGGAAAATAATAGCGGTGCAAAGTTTAGTTCAAACTTTGGTTTCATCATGGCGGCGGTCGGTTCTGCTGTCGGACTAGGAAACATCTGGGGTTTCCCATATAAAATGGGTTCAACCGGCGGATTTGTGTTCATAGTCATTTACTTAATCCTAATGGTAACTGTCGGCTTTGCTGTAATGCTTGGCGAGTTTGCCATTGGACGTTCAACAGGAAGAGCGCCTGTAGGCGCATATTCAAGTTTACCTAAAAAATGGACTTTCCTTGGGTTTATGGGCGTTGCAGCCGGCATTCTAATCCTGTCCTTCTACGCTGTTATCGGCGGCTGGGTTATGAAGTATATGGTCGCATTCTTCCAAGAAATGATTGGAATGGGCGGTTTTGGAGATGCTTCTTCAGCTGATTACTTCGTCGGATTTATAACCAGCAATGTAGAGCCGATTTTCTGGGTAGGACTTTTCATGATTCTCACAGCTCTAATTGTTATGGCTGGAATCGACAAAGGTATCGAGCGTTTCTCAAAATTCATGATGCCTGCACTCTTTGTAATCATCCTTGTAATCATTGTTCGTTCACTCACACTTGAGGGTGCTTTCAAAGGCGTTGAATTTATGTTTAGCCCTGACTTTTCAGTAGTTGAAGAGCTTGGTTGGTTCAACATTGCTTCAACTGCGCTTGCTCAAATGTTCTTCTCCTTGTCACTTGGTATGGGTGCCATGATTACATATGGTTCGTATCTTGATAAGAAAGAAAATCTTGAGAAAAACGCGATTATCGTTCCAGTCCTTGACACAATGGTCGCTCTTCTCGCGGGTCTTGCTGTCATGCCGGCGGTTTTTGCACTTGGTTTCGAGCCTACACAAGGACCTGGACTAATGTTTATCGTTCTTCGTGACGTATTCCTCGGAATGCCTGCAGGTACAATTATCGGTTTCGTATTCTTCGTTCTAGTATTCTTCGCAGCGATCACTTCTGCGATTTCACTACTCGAAGTTGCCGCTTCTTATCTCATCGACTCAAAGAAGATGGAGAGAAAGAAAGCCGTTTTGATAATGCTTGTTGTCATATTTGTGCTTGGTAATATTCCAATCGCACTAAGCCAAGGTTTACTTTCTAACATAAGAATTCCCTGTCCAATTGGTAAAGTAGTTGACTACGGTTCATTCCAAGGAATGCTTACTGTTGACCTTCTTGACTTCTTCGACTGGATGGGCGAGTACGTATTCATGACTCTAGGTTCATGCTTGATGTCAATTTACATCGGCTGGATTTGGGGCCCTGAAAATGTTATTAAAGAAGTTGAATCCAATGGTAATACATTCAAGCTAAAAGGATATTGGACTTTCTGTATCAAGTGGCTGGCTCCGCCAATCACATTCATCCTTTTCCTATCAGCTTCAGGTATCCTTGGATTGTTTGGAATAGCTTAGATTATAAACTAATTGAATATTAAAAATGAAAGAGCGGTGCACAGCACCGCTCTTATTATTTGATTTACCTTATCTCACAAATAAACATCTACCCATGTATCGGTTTATTCGCAATAGCATTGCATGCTTCCCAAATCGCTTCATTTAGGGCAGGATGCGGATGAATTATATCTGCCAATGTGTTCGCTGTAACCCCGAGTGCAACCGCTAGTGTTAGCTCAGAAATCATCTCAGATGCGTTCACCCCAAGTATCTGACCACCAATTATCACCCCTCTATCATCAGCTACAATTTTTACAAATCCATCTCTTTCTCCAAGAGTAAGCGCCCTGCCATTGACACGAAAATCAAATCGCCCGATTTTAGGCTCAATCCCTTTTTCACGAGCCTCTTTCTCCATCATGCCAACCGACGCTACTTCAGGAGAGCTGTAAACACATGCCGGAACAGCATTATAATTTATCGTTGACTTTTTCCCCATCGCATTTTCAGCGGCGCATCTGCCCTCCATAAATGAGAGATGTGCTAGTAATCTGCCGCCGATTACATCGCCGCAAGCATACACATTTGGCACCGATGTCTCCATATATTCATTCACGGAAATACGCCCTTTTTCAGTGTCAACCCCAAGGCTATCCGCAATATTACTATTGAGCGTGCGACCAACTGCGAGCAAGACATTTTCGCAATCAAGCATAGTACAAACGCCATCTTTTTCATATTTCACCGAAAGCCCGCTCTCGCTTTTTTCAATATCAGTAACTTTCGCCGTCAGTTCAAAATTCACGCCTTGACGTTTGAGCAGTTTTTGTAATTCTGCTGCAATTTCGGCGTCCTCATATGGTAAAATCTGCTCTGATAGCTCTAAAACAGTGACATCTACACCTGCATGCGTATACATAACAGCAAACTCAATTCCGATGACGCCACCGCCGATAACCACCATTTTTTTCGGGAGAGTTGCGAGCGACAGCGCACCTGTACTTGTAATAACTCCCTCATGTTCACAGCCATTGATAAATTTCGGAATATGCGGTTCTGAACCTGTTGCCAAAATGAGCTTTTTGCTGCTGACCACAATCTCCTCGCCGCCATCTGTCGGTTTTACACTTAAATCATTTGCAGAAATCACAGAGCCCTCACCATGATAAACTGTAATTCCATTTGCACTCATAAGATGAGCAACACCCTTGCCAAGAATCTTGACAATGCGGTCTTTGCGTGAAATTGCAGTTTCCCATGTCGTGCTTGGAGATTCAACATTCACCCCATATTCCTTAGCGCCCTTCACCGTTGAAAAAACTTCCGCCGATGTCACTAGCGCCTTTGTTGGAATGCAACCAACATTCATACAAACGCCACCTAGCGCACTTTTTTCAACAATCGCAACTGTCGCACCGAGTTGCGCCGCCCTTATAGCGGCAACATACCCAGCAGGCCCGCCACCGAGTACCGCGACATCATACACACCAGACATATTCGTCCCCCTGTTTTAATAATTTATCACTATTTTATTCTTGCTAAGGATTTTATCAAACTATCACCCACACGAGTTTTTTGTTACTTCTATTCTAATAGCCTGCCAACACTTTCATTGGAATTTGTTGAGGCGAGGAAAATAGAAATCAGCTTAATCACATATTGCACCGTGTGAATTTCTTTTTCACTCCAAACTCGATTACTACTACTGTCGTCAACACCAAAGATGAGCCTTGCATGGCCTTTCCCACGAGTCTGTGCCACTAAATATGATCTTGAAGTTCCAGTTTCATCTTCATCTTTGGTCTCCTTGAACTCATTAAACATAACTCCATTGGTTTCCAACTCACCAAAAAATCTCACAATTTCATCTGACGGAACATCTTGAAATTTATCTTTTCTCGCCAGTTCTGGTTTTGCCGTCCATTCATATGTAACACTGTAACTTTTTCCGCCGTCAAAAGTTTGTGACACATAACATCTATCCACACGAAAATGCGTGCCAAACAGCCTTAGCACATTGTTCATTGATTTTCCAACATACTCTGATTTATATAGCAAATCAAACACTAGCGAAGTAATTTCCGCATCATGAATCTTGTTGGCAGGGGTATTCGCATTATCCACCGCTGTAAGGTTTTTTGTTTTGAAATCGGCAATTTCGTCAGTATATATCGTGTATCTATCTTTGCCTGCCATTTTTGAGCTGTACAGCGCCTTATCTGCGCATTTGTAAAGCCCCTCATATGTATCCGCATGTTTTGGGTACATAGCAACGCCAATACTCCCCGATATTTTATAGTCATTGTTTTCGCCAGAATAGCTATTCTTGAAGGCATTTGCAATTGCCTTCGCTTTGCTGACTATAACAGATTCATCAGTGATATCCTTGACAAAGACTAGAAACTCATCTCCTCCGATACGCCCAATGACATCCGCTCCCCTAAAATTAGCATGCAAATTTTTTGCAATGTCGCTTAGGGTGATATCTCCAAAGTAGTGACCTAATTCATCATTAACCGACTTAAAGTCGTCAACATCAATCAAAAACAGAGCGTGGGAGGATTTTGGACTGTTTATCAGCGTATCTTTTACAATGTTCTCAGTAGTAATTTTATTTAGACAATTGGTCAAAAGGTCTGTTTTAGAGAGCACTTCAAGTTTCTTTTGATCGTCTACATCATAAGTCTTGCCAATTGTGAACATCGGCTTGCCTTCTTTATTGTACATCGTCTTATATGTAATTCTGTAATATCTTGAGACGCCATTTGGTTGAATAAATCTCACTTCTGCAGGGTCAACAACGCCTTTGCGCAAGTTTTCATCGAACTTCAAGAAAGCCTTCAAATCATCGGGAAATACCATGCCACTGTCAACAACATAACTTGGGAACGGCTGTCTATCTGCGCTTAATCCAAGTATCTCTCTGCCTTTCCCAAAAAATTGTATCGTCGCCAAGCTCACATCATATATCCAAAACCACTCGTCGGCGAGCTCTGCCACAGTGTTGAACAACACTTTATATGTAACTCTGCTGTGATAATACTCATCAAAAATTGCGTCGTCACTATTCCCCGCGAGTTCAGGGCGCAAGTCGCGCATGGTGCTTACAAGTAGCTCCTTGCCAGTCTCATCTTTCATATTCAGTCTGTAAATGCTGATATATAGAGGGATTTCTTCACCGTCCAATGTTAAATCGAGCCAGCTGAAGTGAACTTCGCCTTTTTCAAGCGCTGTCAACACATATTCTCCAAAAGTAATACGAGATTCTTTTCCGCTTGGTTGTTTTTGAGGCGTAAAGCTATAAAATTCACTGTTAAACTGCTTTTTCGACTTCACCTTGTACAAGTCAACCGTGTAATTATTGCAATATACACTCTCGGCTGTCTCGTCTAATATGTTGATACATAACGGTATGTTGTCCATTATGTCCAGCAATTGCTCAACCGTGAATTTCACATTTGACAAATTGTCGTGTATGTTATTTTCCACTTTCATCACTACCTCCTATAATCTATTTCACTCATTAAACTCATTTACCACCGAAATACTTTTCTTCAAATTCTCCAATACTAATCGGTTTGCTAAAGTAGTAGCCCTGCCCTTTTTCACAATTTAGCTCCCTTAGCACCTCGACTTGCTCAAGAGTTTCCAATCCCTCCGCAACAGTCACCATATTTCCAAATTCAGTGCTCAAATTCAATGCCACTTTTGTCAAAATTCTGGATTTAGGGTCAAGATGGACTGTTCTAGTAAGCCCCATATCAATTTTTATCTCGTCAAATTCCGAATTTTGGAGTGAGGACAAATTTGAATAACCTGTCCCAAAATCGTCTAGGGAAACGCAAAATCCAGCGCTCTTTAATGCCGAAATAACATAGGCGAATTTATTGTTATCATAATGACTAATCGTCTCTGTGATTTCTATGATGAACATGGATTTACTAACCTCATGATTATCACAAATCGCTGACAACTTGTTGACAATTTTGTCCTCCATGATAGTGTTTCTTGAGCAGTTGACAGAAAATTTCAAGTTCATGCCTATATTACGTTTTTTCCAATCGCTAACGAGTTTGCAAACCGTTTCAAAAACATGTAGGTCAATTTTTGAAATCATTCCCTCTTTTTCATAGAAGGGCACAAATGATATCGGCGACTGCATACTTCCCCTTGCATCCACTCGTCTAATCAAAGCTTCAGCACCGTCAAGTTCATTGTTTTGCAAATTAATTTGTGGCTGTAAGAACACCACATATTTCCCACTTTTTATTTCATTATCTAAGTTTTTGCTCAAAATCGCCGTATAGTTTCTGCTGTCTCTAGCTGAGTCAAATTGCTCTAGATCACCCTCTTCAATGCCACCAACATTTGAATTCCATGTGTATCCAACCGACGCCTTTAAATCAGGCTCTTCAAAAATCATATTTTTCAAAGTGTCAATTTTACCTTCAAAAATGTTTTCCTCCACATTTTTTTCAAGCACAACAAATTCATCTCCACCGACACGGAAAATATTATCGTCAAAAATTCCCGAAAGAATATTTGCCAATTTTTTAATTAGATCATCCCCATATCGCAGACCTTTTTCTTCGTTAATCTTCGCAAGCCCTGTTATATCAACATAGGCAACACCAAGTGATGATATTGTTTCACCATCCATCTCCCGCAGAGCTTTATTGTAGCTATGTCGATTTTTCACATTTGTCAAAGTGTCATAATAGCTTAGTGAATTTAGCGAATCTATTAAGTTGTTTTTCTCTAAGAAGTCCGCGACAAAACCCGCAATTGACTCAAGCAGCCAATATTTATCAGAATTATTCTTGGGGTTTTCCACCGCCAAAGCACCAACAACTTTACCACTCGTATCTAAAATCGGCGCACTGATTAAACTCTGTGTCCCTTGCCTTCTCAAAATTGAGCTGACTGAGTCATCTTTATTGTCGAACTCTGAGATGTCATCACAATAAAACACACCCACTTTGTTAAGCTTTTCGTAAAATGAATGCAGTTCACTCATTTCGATATTCTGCAAACTGTCCTTACTCGGTTTGGTTAGCTTATCAGTCCATTCATGAGTATTGCAAACTTTAAGCCCATCTGCCGAAATTTGAAGAATGACACCTCTTGATGCATCAAAAAACTTACCTACTATATTTAGGATTTTTTCTATGGACACTACCGGCGCGTCACTTGTATGTAACATTTTTATGCATTCGAGAAGCAAGCTCTGCTCTTCAAGCTTATTCTTTATCTCTGCTTCAAGCGTTACAAGCGCTGTGATATCCGTCGCCACTTGCAACTTTGCAAGTTTTCCGCTAAGTCTAACTAACTTATCCTTGAACAGATATGTCTTCTTTAGTGTCGGATTGTAATAATTCCACTCATAAAACGAGTCTTCAGTTACAACATCATTCGTGCAAAATTCGCAAGGCTCTGTTTTATTGTGAAGTAATTCATAGCATTTTTTACTTCTCCATACGCTCTCATCAGGATTTCCATACATCCCAAGCGCTTTTTTATTCATATGAATCATGTCGAAATTATCCGGATCAACAATGTAAATAAAGTTATCCGTATTATCGCCGACAAAAGCTGACAAAATGCTGTGCTCACTTAGCACTTTTAATTCTCTGTCCAGATGCTTGCTTTGCAAGATAACCGAGAATACACGGGTCATATAGTTGAGGGTGTTAATTTCAACATCAGTCCATTTTCTTGTTTTATCACAGTCCTCAACGCCAATAAAGAACATCACACTGTCTTCTCTTCTCACCTGGCTGTGCAAAAATGCCTTCGTGCCACTCTTGACTATATTAGCTAGAATACTATCCTTTAAGTTACAATAATTAATATCATCGCACGAATACAGACCATTCTCTCTTGCATTCTCAATCAAATCCGAAATCATTGATACTGAAAATGTCGTATTGTTTTCAATATGCGATTGAACATCGTCTTTTCGCCACTCATGTGTAAAACCGAATGTTTCACCTTGGTCAAACGATTCAACGATAAAACATCTGCTCACATTATAAGTTTGTCCAAGATATTTCAAAGCTGAATTAATTGCAACATGGTCGCTGTTGCGCTCATATAAGATGTTAAAAATTGCCGATGAAATCGTGTGATCCATGCTTAGCCCTGAGATTTTTTGTGTTTTCGCACTCTTCGTACTCACCGCTTTCACAAACTCTTCAATTGTGTCTTCATAGTAGAACCATCTGCAAGTTTCTGATGTTTTTGCCATATGCAGCGCCTTAGCGGCGCGACTCAACAAGGCTGTATACGTCTTTGCTTCTCCTTCGCAAATTGCAACACCCGCATTAACACAGACATTCCCGTCCATGTCATATACACTATAAGTCTCATTAAGCCTCTTAATAAGCTCAGTAAGATTTTTTTCGAATATGCTTAAATCCGTGATATCTTCAACATAAACAACAAATTCGTCGCCGCCAATCCTGCCGACTATATCCTTACTTTCGCACCATGTTTTTATCTTTGCAACCATTTTCCTGAGCAATTCATCTCCATAATAATGCCCATGTTGCTCATTAAACGTTTTAAAATCCTTTATATTTATATACAAAATTGCACATCTTGCGTCTTTAGGCCTAGCAAGCCTATTTTCGATCATACTCTCCGCATTTGTCTTGCTGTAACATCCCGTGAGAGAGTCAAGTTTCGCTTGTTCTCTTAAAAGTCTCTGCTCATCAATGTCAACGCCCTTGCCGATTACTATAATCGGATTGTTGTCATGATCATAGATAAAACGGTAAATTATCTTAAAATATCTATATGTACCATCTGGTTGCAAAAAACGCAATTCAACAGGCTTAATCACTCCTGTTTGAATGTTTTTTGCAAGTTCTAAGTATATTGGCCCATCGTCTTCATGTACAGAATCTTCACTGAAAATTGGAGCTGTAATATCGCTGACTTGGTGCTCATTTGTCACTTTCTGGAATCCGCTTCCAATAAAGCGTATATTTGCAGTCCGCTTGTCTATTGCAAAAAATATATCATCTGAAATTTCAGCGACTTTACTTAAAATTGCTTTTTCAGGAATTTTATTTTGGAAGTAGAAATCACCGATTTCATCTTCATTGCTCTGCTCAAATTCAGGGCGCAAATCCCTGATAAAACCCACAATATTCTCTTCATCGTCTAAAATATTTGCTTTCGTTAGTGTTATCTCCGAGGGAATCTCATTTCCATTTTTATCAAGATGTAGCCACTTAAAACGATGCTGTCCCTCACGCTTTACTATCTCCATATTGCGCAAGAACATATCTTTCGAAGAAATCCCATTGGGCTGAATCACCGGTGAAAACTGACTAAAATTCTCCAAAAACTCATTTTCGTCGGCAATTCCAAACAGCGACAGCACTTGCTTATTACACACTGCGTTGTTCATGTTTGAATCCCACACATTTAATGCAAGCGGCGTCGCATCTATAATCGCTCTAAATATCGCCGTAATATCCCCTTCGCTATCAAGAGAAGTCAATAATCTTTCGGCTTTATAAAACACAAGAGCAAAGCAACTATTTCTAGTTCCTTCGCCTAAATCTACTTTTATTACACGGACATTGAGCGTTTTATCCTCTCCGTCGCTGTCAATATACGCCCACTTATCCTCGTGGACTACTTGAGAAAATGCTAACTTCGACATATGCTCTAATTTTTCTTTAACACTCATTCCACAAGGTTGCACTTCATGCGAACGTGCAAAGAAATTATGAGCAAATTCATCTTCATCTTCACAATCAAACAGCTTTAATAAACTCGAAGTGCAAAGCAACACTTCAAACTCTGCGCTCATAAAAACAATATTCCTTGGGAGAATATTAAACAAAGACATTATAAGTTTTTGCCGCTGTGGTAGTTCCTGATAAAAAGATGAGCTAAATTGCTCACTTGCGCCAAACAATTTATTTCCCATATCGTATACCCTTTCAAATGACCATCACTATCCGCTAACTCTATAATATTGTATCATTAATATATTATATCATTATTTTAAGGAATTTCAAGCAATTTTCAGACTATTTAATCTTTTTTTTAATTTTATACATGTTTTGTTTAATTTAGTAATATTTTGATTTTCATTTAATTAAAAACATGTTCTTGATACGCTCGGCAGCAGCTTACAGGATTTAACTTTTATACAGCGTTTGTTGTGCATTTTTTGCTGTTTTTTCACTGCAAAGCTATCTTAAACCATCCCACCGCAAAGCACATCATCATATTCTTGAAAAATTCTGGACAAATTTCGTACTTTGCGCTATAATCAGAGGATATATAAATATAACAAGAGGTAGTGATGAAAATAAAAGCTCTTCGTGCGGCATTTCCGCACACAATCCCCGTTTTAGTTGGTTATCTCTTCGTGGGCGTATCCTACGGACTTTTAATGGATAGCATGGGGTTCTCACTTGCAACCACGGCAATTATGAGTATTTTGGTATATGCAGGCTCAATGCAATTTGTAGCAGTAAACATTCTACTGGGCGCATTTGATCCCCTCCAAGCACTCATACTCACAATTATGGTCAATGCAAGACATATTTTTTACGGACTGTCCCTGCTCGATAAATACAAGGGGCTTGGGCTAAAAAAACTATATTTAATCTACGCATTAACAGACGAGACCTTTTCTGTTAACTGTGGTGTTTCTACACCTCAAGATGTTGACCGTGGCGACTTCATGTTCTTTGTTTCCCTTCTAAATCATTCATATTGGGTGTTTGGCGGTGTCATGGGCGTTGCACTGGGCGCACTCATCAACTTCAACACTAAGGGCATTGAGTTTGTAATGACCGCACTGTTCGTTGTCATCTTTCTTGGACAGTGGGATGAAACAAGCAATCATATACCGGCTATAATCGGAATTGTCGCATCATTTTTTTGTCTTCTCATTTTCGGTGCCGCAAGTTTCCTCATCCCCTCGATGTTTGCAATCATCGCATTACTGACCGTCATTAAGAAAAAATACAATGCTCAGGAGGTGGACGCATGAGCACGACACAAACAATGATAACCATAGCATTGATTTCCTTTGGCACAATGTTGAC
>CAYJIE010000068.1:0-1559 GCA_964370145.1 uncultured Oscillospiraceae bacterium | reverse complement strand
GACAAGATTCATCCCTTTTATTTTGTTCCCTGATAAGAAAGAGCCCCCAGCATACATAAAATATCTTGGGACTGTGCTCCCATTTTCAGTCATAGGTATGCTTGTGGTCTACTGCTTAAAAGACACAGTGGCAAGCGAGCTATATGGTCTCCCAGAGGCAATTTCAATTTTTGCCATCTTTCTATTGCATCGCTGGAAAAAGAACAGTTTCCTAAGCATCGCAGGCGGCACCGCCATATATATGCTCCTCGTACAATTTATCTTCTAGATAGCACAAAAAAAGATGACCAATCGGTCATCTTTTTTGTTATTCATCATCCATGATTACTTTCTGAGGATTTTATCCATGCTCTTGCCCTTCGCAAGCTCATCAATTAGCTTGTCAAGATATCTGATTTCTTTTACAAACGGATCTTCAATTTCGCTTATTTTCACTCCACAAATCGAACCGGTTATCATATGTCTGTTTGGATGTGGCGACGGTGCTTTGGAAAAAAAGCTACCCATATCAGTGCCTTCTTCAACTTTCGCTCTGCCCAAATCCTGCTCATTATAACCAGTCAACCAGCAGATAATTTCATCAACTTCAACTTCTGTGCGTCCTTTTCTTTTAGCTTTTGCGACATATAGCGGATAGGTTTCCTTAAACTTCATTGTATACATTCTATTTTTAGCCATAATTTACCTCCCTACAATACTTCTATTGCGAAGTTAATATTTACTTTTTTATTATATGATGACGCTAATATAAAGTCAAGTTAAAACTCAGCCAACTCATTTAAGTCAACTAGCTTGCAAATTAGCTTCTTCTCAGGTATAATATAATAAACCTATTACTTAAAACGGAGATAATAAAATGACAAATGACATGAAATTATACTACGACTACACGGTTTCGCCACTCGGAAAATTGTTTTACAAAACACTTTGGCTACAACTCGCAGATATAAAAAACAAGAAAATCCTCGACTTTGGGAGCGGTTTTGGCTTCACTTCATGTTTTCTTGCTAAAAACAATGATGTCACTGCGCTAGAACAGGATGAAAGCATGATTGAGCACAGCGAAAAGTCAGAGAAAATCACCCAAATTCACGGAAATCTCGATGCGCTAAAAGGTTTTTCCGATGGAGCTTTTGACATTGTGACCTGCCATCTTGTCCTCGAATTTGTTGACAATTCAAAAGAGATTTTAGCTGAACTTACCCGTGTTTTGAAAAAGGGTGGTATTTTGTCTGTCGTAAGACATAACAAAAATGGGCGAATCATTCAAGCCATCGTCCAAGACTATGACCTTGACGACGCAAAAAAACTCTTAGGTGGCGGTTTTTCTTATTCAAGTGCTTTCGGCGATATTAAGTACTTTGAAAATGCCGATATACTGCGCCTTACTGATAACAACTATCAAATCAATGAAATCTTCGGACTTAGAGTGCTGGCAAGTTTGCACGGACAAGATATTTCAAGTCGTGAAAATTGGGTGGAAGATATGCTTAAAGTTGAGGCAGAACTTCTTAAAAACCCAGACTATATTAAAATTGCTTATTTCAATCACCTGCTCT
>CAYJIE010000067.1:0-13802 GCA_964370145.1 uncultured Oscillospiraceae bacterium | reverse complement strand
AATTAGAAATCTCTTCTATCTATCTGTACCATATCTTTTTACAAGTGTGCTAAATTTAATTTTGATATTAAAAATGAGAGGGCGTGAGACTATTTATAGCAATGTAGCAGTGGCTCTTGTAGTGAGTATCTTAACGCTTATCATATTCAATAACTATGATTTTATTTTTGCTGTACGCTATACACACTTATGGGCTGTAGTGTTCACAGCGTTGCTTTCTGTAACCATTATCACATTATTCAAACTAAGGAACAATTCGGAGGACTTACAATGGAACTTGTCATAGACAGAATTACAAAACAATATAAAAACAAAATTGCAGTAGATAGGCTATCGCTTAAACTTAGCGCAGGTGTATACGGGCTTTTAGGGGCAAATGGCGCCGGAAAAACTACCTTTATGCGCATGATTTGTGGCATATTAAAGCCAAGCGGCGGTGAAGTAAAATTTGACGGCATTGATGTCAGCGAGGAGAGCTATCGTGATGCGCTTGGCTACTTACCACAAGACTTTGGATATTACCCTGAATTTTCAGCTCAGGATTTTATGTATTATATGGCGAGCTTAAAGGGGCTAACAAAGACACAGGCAAAGGCAAAAACAAAGGAACTGTTTGAAGTTGTGTCACTCTCTGAAGTTGCAAAGAAAAAAATCAAGACTTTTTCAGGTGGCATGAAACAGCGATTAGGCATTGCGCAAGCACTTCTCAATAACCCTAAAATCTTGGTGCTTGATGAGCCGACAGCTGGGCTTGACCCAAAGGAGCGTGTGCGCTTTAGAAATTTGATTTCTGAACTTGGCAAGGACAGAATTGTTTTGTTGTCCACCCATATCGTGTCCGATGTTGAAAACATCGCAAACACAATTCTCGTGATGAAAGACGGACAACTTCTCCACAGCGGCAGTCTTGACGAGATTATCAAGGCGATTTCAGGCAAGGTGTTTGAGATGTGTGTCACCAACAAAGAAGCGGAGGAACTGACAGCACTGTACCCTGTTATTAATATTCGATCGGAGAATGGTGGCACTTTTCTGCGCCTTGTCTGCGACGAAAAACCTCATGATACAGCGGTGAGCGTTGTGGCAACTTTGGAAGATTTATATTTGTACTACTTTTCGGAGGTGCAAGGGCATGAATAACTTTTGGAACTTGGTTGGGTATGAGTATAAGAAAATTTTTGTCAGAAAATCTGTCTATGTTGCAATGATTTTGCTGTTTGCGGCAACTATATTGTCAAGTGTTGCCGCTGTCATGGGCAAGGTTGATTCAAATGACCCAAACAGCATAACGGTTTACGAAGAAATGCAAATTTACAAGGAATATGACCTTGCATTGTCCGGCAGAGAATTAACAGGTGACTTAATTTTTGAAACAGCACAGGCTTATTCCACTATCCCTGACAATGTTTACCCCTATACCGACAGCGAAGAATATAAAAATCATGCAATGCAGTACAGCAAGGTATTTACGATGATTGACTCTGCCTATACAAATCGCAACATACCTTTTGGTTACCAAGAAATGGGCGCACTAACAAGAGAAGAAGCGGATAATTATTATGATTTACGCACGGAGCAATATCGTCTTAATTTAGAGAACAATCCCCTTTTCACTCAGGAAAACATTGAGAGAATTTTTGCGATTGACAGCGAGGTGCAAAAACCGATTGTGCTCGAATATGCAGATGGCTATGTTCGCCATATAAACCTTTCGACTTCAAATGCAATTACTACTCTGCTTTTTATCGCATTTGCCATCTCGCCGATTTTTTCAAATGAGCATCAAATCGGATCAGACAGTCTGATTTTGACTTCAAAAAACGGTAAAAAGCAGACCATTTTAGCTAAGTTCTTTGTTTCAATGACAGTGACTTTGCTCACAGCTATTACAGTGCATTTAGTTTCTTATCTTGGCTGTATGACAATTTACGGCTTCGAGGGTGCAAATGCATCTATCCAAAATTACATTGCATTAATAACATATAACTTTACTATGCTTGAAGTAACAATAGCACTTTTGGTACTGTCACTATTTTCCGTATTTTTGATGACTTCAATTTGTATGCTCGCATCAACACTTGTAAAGAGAAATAACATCGCACTCATTTTATCCGTTTTGATTATTTTCTTAGAAAGCTCCGGAATTGTCTCTGCTTTGGGCAAAGTGCAGTATTTTCTTCCCTCGGCGATAGCCTCGTTTAACACTTTCTACTTGCAACTTTCTTTTAATATTCTCGGTGTTGATTTATGGCTGTATCAAGCGATTTGTGTGATCGCGTTTGTTGTAGGTAGTTTGCTGTTACTTCTGACATATCGTAATTTCAAGAATCATCAAGTTGCATAGGGAGTTTGTATATGAATAACTTTTGGACTTTAGTCAAGCTCGTCTATGTTGATTTAGGTGAGAATGTGCAAATTGATATTCGACCTTTTTAGCCAATTCATTCATAAATTCACCTTTTTTGAGCAAGCTAATACCATATCAATTAAAGGAGATTTTATATGGATTTTAACAAAGTTTGGGACAATATTTTACAACATGAGGGTGAAAATTTTAAGACGGCTTCAGGTCTTGACATGACTTACACAGTAAATGGAGATACGCTCACTCCTTCTCGAGCGGATTTCAAGGTTGATAAGAAAAGCTTTGAATGTGCTTATAATGCTCTACCGATGTCGGGACCGAGTGAGATGCCACATGATGTCATTGGCTCGACATATGTCTATGCGATTTTAGCTGACAAGAGAATAATTGAGTGATATAATAACTTGCTTGTCAGATAAAATTAGGAATCCAAATTTGTGTAAACAACCACCGAAGCCGAGGGGACATCACTTGTCCACTCGGCTTCATTCATTTGTCTTGCAATATTATTCTAATGAGCTATATCAATTATAGCCACCTATTCCCTCCTCATGATAATACTAGAGGGATATAAACGCCCACTATGAATTGAATTTGTTGCAACACGCACTGTGTCGCTATCATATCCATTTTCTGTGTTGCTGTTTGGGAAAATAAAATTCTTCGCACTTGACGTTACGGTTAATCGTATTTTATGCCCCTTCTTAAAAGTGTTGGAAAACTTTGTCGTACGAATTGAAACTCTATAAACTTCGCCCGCATGCATGAACTCTGCCCTGTCATAGCTGTTTCTGTATTTCACCGTCAAATTTCCATCAGCGAGTTTTATCGAGCGACCACTTTCATCAACATCGCAAATTCTTACAACCAAATCTGTATCAGGGCAATCAGAACTCAAATACAAGTTTACAATGACGTCGCCAGTAATGATGAAGTCCTCATCAAGCGGCTCTGTCGAATAAACAAGCATATCCGCACGCTTTTCTTCCTCTGAATAATCAGCAGGCACACTGTTTTCATTCTCGGAAACATCAATAATATGTGTTGACGGATTCTCCGGATCATACAAAAATGTGCTTTTTTCATCGTCTGCAACTGACATCAAAAGCGAGCCCCCGCTCACCTTATCTGTTGCATCGCCAAAGAGATACATAGTTAGATTCTCTCCGATGTCAAACCATGAGGGAGCAGATTTCCATTTATTTTCGCCAAGTGTATAATACTCAACTTCCGGTGTTTTTTCAATTCCGTTTTCTTCTCCAAGTAGAAAATGATTTAGCCACATTAGTTGCATGAGATCGATATCATATCTCAAAGCATCATCACCCATAAACATATTGTGTATATCATAGTTTGCATTTCCACTATGCATCCACGGTCCAAGCAGTACTTTTGAATTACCCTTAGGGTATTTTGCCATAAGCTCAAGTGCCTGAGTCGAGCCCATACTATCATCATCAAACCAGCCTGATGTCAGGAAAGTCGGTACAACCAAACCTTTTGAATTTAATTGCCAATCACATCTGTTCCAAAATTCCCCACCGTCTTTGTTTGCAAACCATTTTGATAGAAAAGAAACCTCATATCCAAGAGCCTTCTTCGGAATGGAGCTTATCGGCTTCATTGCTAGAACTTCATCCCAATCGTCACGCACCATTAAATCAGCACGCATTCGCTGTTCTGACATAGCAAATGCCCATGCCATTGTACCTGACAAAAGTGAGCCGCCACGACGAGGTAAGTCAACAAAAGGGCCACCAGCTGTCACATTGCTGAGCATTGCTTTTAAGTGTTCGTTTCCACTCGCAGCCGCTGCCCACTGAA
Organism: uncultured Oscillospiraceae bacterium; assembly: GCA_964370145.1. Lineage (GTDB taxonomy): Bacteria > Bacillota > Clostridia > Oscillospirales > Feifaniaceae > CAYJIE01. Next base: position 9,613 of record CAYJIE010000067.1, on the reverse strand, counting down.
CATATCCAAGATATGAACCGCCCATCATTGCAACTTGCCCATCTGAATGCGAGCGTTCAACCACAGCGTTTATTGCATCATCGCCGTCTTCCATTTCATAGTAACAAGGTAGCCACTCACCCGTGCTGTCCTCACGCCCTCTAACATCTTGTACTGCAAGAGCATACCCACGCTGAACAAAGCGATACATAAGCTCACAACCATTGCCCTTGCCATAGGGAGTTCTCACGAGAATCGTGGGAACTTTTTCATTTGTTATCGGTAGATAAATGTCTGTTGCAAGTTTTTCGCCATCACGAGTTTCAACAAAGAAAGTCTCTTTCTTAATTCTAAATAGCTCTTTTTTATTATACTCGCTCCAATCTGAGAGAATTGTATCTTTTTCACGTCCTTCTCTTATTAGCACAGCTGTGTAATCTCGCCCAGCCATGAGGACGGCATATATACCACTCTCATCATGCAAGAATTCCTTTGCAAACTTTTTGTCACGCTCGATAAAAGCATACTCACCCTTTTTTGTATATCGCTCGCCAAAAGTGGTTGTGAATTCAACGCCCTTTTTTACTGCACTTTCATATTCATACATATTGCGTAGAATCGAAAATACATCACGCTGGCAGTATGGTTTATATGCATCTCCGTTTTCTAGTGGTACACACTCAAGGCACTCACCCGAAAATGGATCATGAAAGATATGCATTATATTGTCGCCATCTTGATTAATCTCACCGTATAATATCCCCGAAAGATAAAACTTCCACTTATTCATAAGTAAACACCCCATAATGCCTATTTTCAATTTTTCACTTTCGTAAAGCAGATTTTCTCCCCAATTGAGGGCTCTAAATCAGCTTCAATCGCGCAGACTTCACCTGATATGTTCACACGCAGTTCAAGTGGAAATGACATATCAAATGCAGGGAGTTCAAATGCAAAAAAGTTGTATGAAACATGCTTGAGCGCAGATTTTAATCTGCCAAACTTGCATAAAAGTCCGTTTTCGTTCTCCACAATCTCCATTTCACCGTAGCCTGCGTGCTTATATTTCCCAATTGCGTTGGCAAGTTCAAATGAGCATTTCGTTCCCTTTGGCGCACTGCTCATTGCTTTCTCAATGCCAATAGCCATCACTTTCTTCATATCTGCCCTTTTATTTATTGCAATGTCTAGCCAATCAACATATTCATTGCCAAAATATAAATCAAGCATTGTATACAATGTTGCTGTTTCAAGAGCACCACCGCCGCAGTTTGTCAAAATGCTTAAACCAAAATCTTCGCTTGGAACAAAGGCTGTCATAGCAAGAAATCCATCAATTGAGCCGCCGTGATGCACGATGCTTTTTCCACGAAAACTCTCGGTGAACCAACCCAGTCCATATGACTGAAAATCGACATATTCCTTTGTCTTATCTACTACTCCCGGAATTGAGCGATCAGCTTGCAAAATCGGAGTAATGCACATGCGATGTGACTTTTCAGAGAGAATTTGAACATCGCCAAACTTACCCTTATTTATTTGCATTGCTACCCATTTTATCATATCTGCCGTAGTTGAGTTTATACCTCCTGCCGCAGACATTTCATTTATTGCACAATATGGTGTTAATGTACATTCCTTAGTTTTAGTACTGTATGTGTAGCCCTTTGCGCTCTTATCATAAAGCGGCATATCCTTCTCAGAGTTAAAGTTCGTGTTTTTCATTCCAAGAGGGTTTAATAATCTCTCATCAACAAGCTCGCACCAACTTTTGCCGCTCACACGCTCCGCCACATGCCCTGCAACTACATACATTGTGTTGCTGTATTGCCATTTGTAGCGAAGTGGTTGTGTTGGTTTTAAGTGCGGAAGGCTCTTGAGTAACTCCTCCACTGTTATATAATCCGTATGTGGTATCATTGCCAAGTCATGACGTGGTAGACCTGATGTATGTGACAGTAGGTCACGAACTGTCATGTCCCTTGCGACTGCACGGTCAAACATATCAAATTCAGGGATATGCTTTTGTACCTTGTCATCAAATGATAACTTGCCCTCATCGACTAAAATCCCTATCAGAGCGGCTGTAAACGCCTTAGTGCAAGAACCGATAGCATACATCGTGTGCTCGTCAGCAAGCTGTTTATTCTCAATATCGGCATATCCAGATGCGATATGATGCACCGTACCTTTGTCATAAACAGACAGCGACACGGACGGCTCGCCAGTGCGCTCAATAAAACTATCCAGTATTTCTTTTGCTTTTTTTACATCAAACATAATAACACTCCTTTAAACCATATGGCATGCCACAAAATGACCACTTTCAACTTCACGAAACTCTTGAGGTTGGGCGCATTTATCACAAGCATGCGGACATCTTGCCATAAATCTACATCCGGGCTTTGGATTAATCGGATTTGTAATCTCCCCTTTGATAACTTCCATTTTGCGCTGTTTCATGGACAAATCAGGCACTGGAATGGCTGATAAAAGTGCCTTTGTGTATGGATGGAGCGGATTTTCAAACAGTTCATCTGAGGTGCAGGTTTCCACATTTTGCCCAAGATACATAACCGCTATATTATTTGAAATATGCTTAACAACTGACATATCATGTGTGATGAATATATAAGTTAGCTTTAACTGCTCTTGTAAATCCATTAGCAAATTAAGCACTTGCGCTTGAACGGATACATCAAGTGCCGATACAGGCTCGTCACATACGATAAATTTGGGGTCGAGTGACAATGCTCGTGCTACGCCAATTCTCTGCCTACGACCACCGTCGAGCTCATGGGGATATGCAGTAGTAAATCTGCTTGAAAGTCCGACGATTTCCATTAGCTCATCCACTCGCTTGTACACCTCTTGTTTTGTATTGAACTTTTTATGGATTAACATCGGCTCGGCGATAATTCTCTCAACTGTCATACGAGGATTGATGCTTGAATATGGGTCTTGAAAAATCATCTGGATATTTGGTCGAATCTTATCAAATTCTTTAGATGACAGTTTTGAAATATCCTGACCATTATAAATAATTTCACCCGAAGTTGGCTCATGTAAACGTAAAACCGTGCGACCTAATGTGGATTTACCGCAGCCCGACTCACCAACAATGCCAAGTGTTTCACCTTCATTAATCTTAAACGATATACCGTCAACCGCATGGAGCATTCCGCCGCCAACTTTGAAATATTTTTTTAAGTTTCTTACTTCCATTATACAATTTGACATCGCTACACCTCTTTGTTTGCGTACAAATGACACGCGATTTTATGTGTGCCGTACTCAGCTATTTTCGGCTTTTCTGTCTTGCATATGTCCATACACTCTGGACATCTTGGGTGAAATGCACAGCCACTTGGAAGATTTGTCGGGTCTGGCATAAGTCCTTCTATCGGAGAAAGTCGCTTAGTTTTTACTTTTAAGTTTGGAATTGAGCCGAAAAGTCCAACTGTATATGGGTGATGCTTATCGGCAGTAAAAATATCAACATCTGTCCCCGACTCTATGATTTCACCTGCATACATTACCGCCACACTGTCGCAAATTTGCGCTACTATACCAAAGTCATGAGTTATCATAATCATACTCTGTTTGAGTTTTTGTCGCATATCTTTCATCATTGCAAGTACTTGCATCTGTATTGTTACATCAAGAGCTGTCGTCGGCTCATCGGCAATAAGAAGTGCTGGCTCACAGGCAAGTGCTATTGCAATCATAACACGTTGTTTCATACCGCCAGAGAACTCATGCGGATAGTTGTTGCGTCTTGAAGCTGGAATTTCTACAAGTTCAAGCACTTCATTTACTCTCTTATCAAGCTCTTCTTTCGATTGATTATCATAGTTATGCATCGTCAATGTCTCAAGAATTTGCTCGCCTACCGTCATAATCGGGTTAAGCGCTGTCATTGGGTCTTGAAATATCATGGAGATTTGCCCACCACGCATTGTTCTCATCATTGGTTCAGAAAGGGTAAGTAGTTCATTGTCATCGAAGAAAATTTCACCACTATCCACAACACCTGTGCGCTCTGGAAGTAATCGCATTATCGTAAGCGCAAGCGTTGTCTTCCCTGCCCCAGTCTCACCTACAATTCCAAGTGTTTCACCCTTTTTCACTTCAAATGATATTCCATTAACGGCATTAACCGTCTCTAAATCGGTCTTGTATTTTACTGTTAAGTCCTTTACGGACAAAAGTGCCTTTTCCATATGTCTACCTCTAATTCTTCATTCTTGGGTCAAGTGCGTCACGCAGTCCATCACCGACTAAATTTAGGGATAGCGCCGCAAGCATAATTGCGAAACCAGGGAAATATAGCAAATATGGTGCCCTGTTGATAAATCCCTGTGCATTTGACAGCATAGAGCCCCATTCAGGAGTTGGAGGCTGTATGCCCATTCCTATGTAAGAAAGCGATGCCGCAAGCAAGATAACACCACCAATATTCATTGTAGTATTTACGATGAGCGGCCCCATTACATTGGGCAACATATATTGTGTTATCAGTCTAAAGCTCTTTGCACCGTATGACTTTGCCGCTTCAATGTACTCTTGCTCCGCAACTGTCAGCACTAGCGAGCGCACATATCTTGCAGCGGCAGGTATTGTCGCAATTGTGATTGCAACAAAAAGGCTGTATGTGCCTGTGCCGAGCACTGCAACAAGTGCGAGTGTCAACAAAGTACTGGGAATACATGCTATTACATCGCAGATTCTCATGGCAATAAAGTCAACTATACCTCCGTGGTATGCTATAAATGCTCCGATAATTGAGCCAAACGCAATAACTATACCCATTACAACAAATCCAATAGTAAGCGATATTCTCCCACCGTGTAGCACGCGTGAGAACATATCTCGTCCATTGTTATCTGTTCCAAATGGATATTCTAAGCTTGGAGGTGTCAGGCGGTCAGCAGCATTTAGTTCGATCCCTTTTTCATATGGTACAATCAGTGGTGCAAAAGCTGAAAGTAAAATCATAATAGTGATTATTACAAGCCCGACAACGGCTGTTTTGTTTTTCTTAAATCTGCGCCAGACCTCTTGAAAATGGCTTTCTTTACGTCTTTCTCTTCTGTTTGTGTTTTCCATAAATACAATTATTCCTTTCTGGACATTTGTATGTTCTTTCACCTGCTTAAAATATGAAAGAACTATACGAAATTTACTTCCCTTTGGCAAACTTCGCCTTGATTCTCGGATCAACTACCATATATGCCACATCGACAAGCAGTACGCACAGGCAGAAAACCGTTGCCAAGAATATAGTCGCCGCAAGTACCATTGGAATATCTTGTTGTCTTATCGCTGTGAGTATAAGTGTCCCAAGCCCAGGAAGTCCAAAAACACTTTCGATTACAACAGTGCCACCAAGGCTAGCTCCGAACATCAATCCAATTGATGTAATAACAGGGAGCATTGCATTTTTCAAGGCATGTCGCAAAATAACTGTTTTTTCGGGTGCGCCTTTTGCTCGTGCTGTTCTTACATAGTCCTGACGGATAGTCTCAAGTAATGTTGTCCTTGTCATGCGCATAAGCCCTGCAGATGATGTCAGTGCTATTGTCACAACTGGGAGTATGATACCTGTCCATTCTTCAAGTCCACTTGTCGGCACGAGATTTAATTCAAGTGCAAAGAAACGCATCAATATCATACCAAACCAAAATGGCGGCATTGATGCAAGAAAAAGTGCAAGCACTGTCACTGATGTATCTGCAAGCGAATACTGCTTAACCGCAGAAAGCACCCCAAATGATACACCAATAATTGCGGCGAAGATTATAGATGAGGTTGCAAGTAAAAGTGTTGTTGGAAATCTCGCCGCAATTTGATCCATAACTGGTCTGCGGTTTGCATAAGATGTCCCAAAATCAAATTTTGTAACTGCGTCTTTCACATAATTAAAAAAGCGCACAAAAAACGGGTCTGAAAATCCAAGCTGATCATTCAGTTCATCAACCGCCTCCTGTGTCGCTGTGTTACCTAGTATTGTGCGTCCAGGTGTTCCTGGGGAAAACGACATTATCGTGAACACCAAAAACACAACACCGAGTATTATTGGGATAATCGTTAATATCCTTATCGTTAAGTATTTTAACATCACACATTCCTTTCTGTGTAAGTAGTTAGCGATTTTTCAAAAAAGGGCGACTATTAAATCGCCCTTTTTGTATTGATTTTTAACTGTAAAATTATTCCCAACTAAAGGAATATATTCTATCATCGAATTTGCCCATGAATATACCATCATAATTGAGGTCTTTATTCATTGCAATAAGGTATGTGTAGTTAAGCAGTGGCGCAAATATCGCTTCATCGTTGATGATGTTTGTCGCTTGTGCTTGAAGTGCATAGCGAGCTTCATCGTCAGTTTCCGCAGAGATTTTTGCAAAAAGCTCATCAAGTTCAGGATTTGAGTAACGAGAACTGTTGAGTGAGTTTATAGCTGATGTTGCAAGTGGAAGTCCAAAGTAGTAGAATTCGTCCGGTAGTGTTATTCCTGATGATTGAAGTGTGAAGTTTCCACCAGATGAATTTGCAAGTACAGTGTTTCTCTCTTGAATTTCAATTTCAACACTTATACCAATTGCCGCTAGCATTTGTTGAACAGCAACCGCTATATCATTTGGAAGACCAACCATTGTTATCATTGGCTCATCAATTGTAAACCCATCAGGATAGCCAGCTTCTGCAAGAAGTGCTTTTGCTTTTTCAACATCGTACTCATAAATATTGTCTGGGAGCACCGCGCCTCTAACAATTCCTGGAGCTACAAATGTATATGCCTCTGTATAAGTACCGCCTGTTGCAATTTGATTGATTGTTTCGCGATCCATTGCATAGTTGACTGCTTGACGAACCTTTACATTGTCAAATGGCGTCTTTTCTACATTCATTGCAAGATAGTTTATTCTGCTACTTGGGACTGAATATGTAGTATATTCACCTGAATCGACTACATAATCCCAGTCATTTGCACTTACATTAATTCCGTCTAGTTCACCAGCTTCAAACGCAGTAAGCATTGTTGTTTGGTCTGGGAATACACGATATGTCACAGTCTTAATGCTTGGTGCGCCCATATAGTATTCATCATTTGCAACAAGTACAGTTCTTTGTCCTTCTGTAATTTCTTCAAGTATGTACGCACCTGTGCCGCAAGTTGTTGTCGCAATTGATTCGCCTGCCGCCTCTGTAAATTCTCTGTTCATGATTTGAACCATGGAGAGATTTAGCAAGAAGCTTGCTGAAGGTGCAGCAAGTGTAAACTCAACAGTGTAGTCGCTGACCTCTTTTACTCCAGAAATAGTTCCAAGGAAGAATGCCATAATTGGCGATGTCATTGCACGCTCGATTGAGAACACGACGTCATCAGCAGTCAAAGGCTCACCATTTGTAAATTTTACATCATCACGAATATTAACAGTCCAAACTGTCGCCTCTGCGTTGACAGTATAGTCATCTGTTGCTAAACGTGGTTGATATGACATGACAGGATTGCCATCAGCGCCCTCTGTATATGCAGGGTAGAAAAGCGTCTCATAAATTTGTGTAAAAATTAAAAAGTCGTCTGACGCCGAATAAAAATGTGGGTCGAGCGTTCCTGGTGACGCTGTCACAGCTAAATTAAGGTCTGTGCGTGGCGCTGCATCATCACCGCCATCGGTTGCAGGAGCGTCTCCATCGCTAGAACATCCTGCAAGCATAGACATAACCATTATTGCTGCCATTAAAAGTGCTATGATTTTTCTTGATTTTTTCATTCTTTCTCTCCTTTTATGTTTTTTGTGTTAACTGTGTTATCCCTCTAATTTGTTATATACTTTGTGGAGAAGCTCGCCCTTCCTGTATACACAACAAATATCTTGTAGTGCGCTGATTTTATCCTCCGCATTCCCTTTGACAATCAAAATGTCAGCATCCAGCCCCTCTTTTATCATGCCTATTTCATTTTCGAGTCCTAAAATTTCAGCAGAGTAGCACATTCTATCGCTTCGAGCGGCGTAAGTCCCAAATCAACCATAATCGCCAACTCCTCACGCACAGGAGTAATCGGCAAACCAAAATTTATCGCGTCTGTTCCGACTCCAATTTTAATCCCTGTCTTGTAGTTTGCAACAAAATTGTTCTTATATGATTTCATGGTATCGCTCAAAAGTTTATATGTAACCTCGTCCACAGGCTTTTTGCCGTCTTCTTTTATCTTTGTCAAGGCCTGATATGCTGTACAGTGAATAAATAGTGTTGGTATCCACGCAACATTGTTTTTAACAGCTTTCTTGGCAAGCTCTGGTGTCAAAAAGTTTGAATGTTCTATTGTGTCAAAACCAGCCTCTATACCGGCAATTGTCGCTTCAAGGGTGGTTGCGTGAAGCGCACATTTATGCCCTGTCATATGTGCTTCGCTAACAGCTGTGTTTAGTTCTTCCTGCGTAAATTGACAATACTTCGGGCCGTGACTTCCCATTACTTTTATCCAATCAGCACCTTTTTTCAAGTTATATCTGACCGCTTTTCGCACTTCCTCGACACCGTCAGCCTCAATAATACTGTCTGTCATTTCACTTCCATGCCCACCTGTAATCGCTATTGCACAGTTGCTCGTAATTACTCTAGGGATTTTAATATGCTTTTTAATCGAAGCTTTTTTTAGTGACGCATCTAATCCGTCAGGATTTCCAACATTTCTAACAGTTGTCACACCCATCCTTGTCGCCTCTTGCAACTTTGAATATGAGAAAAATGCCTTATCAGCTTCTGAATATGTTCCGTCGCCGCGAGCTGAAGCATCCGGCTCCATTTGCCAAAAACCAATATGAGTATGCATATCAATTAAGCCTGGCATTATGCTGCAACCTTCATAATAATCAACCTTTTCATTGCCATATTCACGCTCAATATCGCATCTTTTACCGATTTTCACAATCGTGCCATTGCCATCAATTACAATTGCGCCATCATCAATTACGATATTTTTATCTCCTGATATTATCTTATCAGCTGCAATAATCATTCATTTCCCTCCTTGTGCTGTGCACCGGTTTTGGTCACCTATACTTTCATCAACATCTTTTATATAAGTTCTTTGTTAGGGCTTATTATGTTTTATTCTTAGACTTATCAATTGCTAAATTGAACTAAAAGTTAAATAATCTATGTAAAATATAACATAGATACTTGTGCATTGTCAATAGTTTGTGTTATAATAATTAAAATTAGGTAAAATTGACTAAATTATTTAGTCAACAAGGAGGATTTATGCCTACATTAAGAGATATCAGAAAAGGCAAGAAACTCACGCTAGATGATGTGAGTAGAGCTACAGGTTTTACAAAGAGTTATATTTCTCAAATTGAAAGAGATATAAAAGAGCCCTCAATAGAAGCTCTTAGAAAAATTTGTGAGTATTTGAAAATTTCAATGTCACTATATTGGTCGAAATATCAAGGTCCAACAGATTTTAATAACCCTATTTTGCTAAAGAAAGCCGACAGACAACCCTCAGCATATTTTTACGAAAAAGCAAATGCCAGCGTAGTAACGGAGATGCTATCCCCCGAACAAGGTGCCTCAGGTATACGCTTAGCACCGGTGACACTTGGGGCTGGGCTAT
>CAYJIE010000066.1:0-14016 GCA_964370145.1 uncultured Oscillospiraceae bacterium | reverse complement strand
ATGGAGTTCAATACTTGGAACTAACCATCATTTTTGAGGCTGATGAAGTGTGGGTGAAGATAGAAAAGACTGTTTGACGATTCACAAAAACTATTGAAATAATTAGGATTGATGATATCAAAAAAATAGACCAAAATGTTGAATAAAACTTGTATGCACTGTACAAAGTAAAACTGCCATTATCAAAAATTGATAATGGCAGTTTGTCTCTTTAATTTTAGTTTACATTAATTTAAGCAAAATAGTTCAGAAGTGATTTCCTTGAAAAGCTCAAGAAATTTCTCCTCCACCTCACGCATTGCCTTTTCTCCTAAATCGACAGCATTGCTCATTTGCGGCTTTGTCACCGAGCCGTCGCAGATAAGCATATCGTCAAGTTCCCACTGCAACATATCATCATCAACTTGCCTAATTAATTCCGCCTCTCCCTCATCGGGCTCCGACTTAAGATACTTAACATAGATACAATTTTGGAGCCTTGCCTCCACCTCATAATATCCGCTTATGTATTTCTTCACGGGTCTTATCATATCAGCAATATAAGCTTCACTTGCATCGTGCAAGAGCAGTGCTAGCTGCACCCTCTTCGAATATCCTCTCGCCTTTGCTTCAAGCGAGCAGTTTATTGAGTGCTGCCCAACACTGAAAAATCGCCTTAAATGCCCGTTACCTCGACAAAGTTGAGACAGCGCATGTGCGATATCTCCGATTTCTATATCTGTTTCCATTGGCTCTATCGGGCTAAATATCTTGCCCGAATATGTGTTCATAACATCCATTATTCTAACCTCATTTTTGTTTTTTTACGCTAAATCCAAATTTTCCAAGCGACTCACCCAGCTCAAAATATTCGCCGTGCGAGTATGCAATGAGGTCAGTTTTGTTTAGCTCAAATTTACCGCTCTCACTCATATATTCCTCGCTGACTTGAATACACTTTACCCTGGCAATAAACATATCATGTGAACCAAGTCTTAGCACCTCAGTCACTTCGCATTCAATATTCACAGGGCACTCATTAATTATCGGTGCATATTTTAGCTCATTCGCCGCTCCCCTTGTGAGCTTCATCTCTTTCCATTTATCAATATCACGCCCAGATTTTACCCCACAATAATCTGTTGCAAAAGCAAGCTCTTTTGTCGTGAGATTGATGACAAATTCACGGCTCTCCTCTATTATACTATGGCTGTGACGCTCCTTAGTAACCGACACATATGTCATTGCTGGATTCGAGCAAATCGTGCCTGTCCACGCAATTGTAATTATATTATCAACCTTGCCATTCCCAACTGAAACCATCACCGCCGGAATCGGATAAACCATATTCCCGGCTTTCCAAATTTGTTTTGACATAACATTCTCCCTCCAAGTTACTAATAAATATATTCTATCACAAAAAAAATAATAAGTAAAGTTATTTACAAAAACAACTTATACTTGAAATATTCATAAATATAGATTATACTAAGAATAATAAAAAAAGGGAGGATTTATAATGAACAAGCATCTTCATGTCCTATGGACGAACAACGACCCTGTGTGCGCTGAGCATATGTTAATGATGTATGTCACAAATGCAATGCGCAAAGCATGGTGGGACAAAGTCACCGTGATTATTTGGGGCTCCACGCAGACCTTGCTTTGCCACAACTCGCATATGCAGTCACTTCTCGACATTGCTAGAGAAGCCGGTGTTGAATTTTCCGCTTGCATTGCTTGCGCAAGACAACTTGGGACAGTTGACAAACTAAACGAATTGTCAATTGAAACAAAGCCTTGGGGCATCCCTCTCACTGAGTTAATTCAATCTGATGCAAAGCTTTTAACAATTTAGTTGACTATGTTGTTATAAACTTGGTGAAAACTAATAACTGCATAAAAAGAATGAACCGGCCAAGCCGGTTCATTCTTTTTATGCTTCTGTACCTTCAATTATCTCGTCAAGTGGATCAACTCCAAGACCCGTGATTTTCGCAAATTTTAAATAATCAGCCTCCGCAACTTCCTGCGCCGACTTCTTAAATGCATCAACTTTTAAGATGTTCTTTTCCAAAAGTTCGCAGAGCTCCGCATCAATATCTCCGGCTCTTACGAAAGTGAACAATTTGTGCACCGCCTCCTTAGCCGACATCTGCGCTCTATATGAGCGCACTTCTGTAAGCGCTGTGTATACATCGGCGATACGCATGATTCTTGCCATAATCGGCAACTCTTCAGCATCATATCTATAAGGATATCCCCTGCCGTCAAGTGTCTCATGGTGACGACTGGCGATGATATCGATTTCTTCAAGGCCTGGAATATGCGACAACGCAATATGCGTAAGAAATGAGTGCGACTTAATTGCTCTAAACTCATCTTCTGACAATGCTGTCGACTTCTCCAAAATATCAGCACTAATTGCAAGCTTTCCAATGTCATGAAGGAGCCCTGCTATATAAAGTTTTTCCATATCAAGCTCGTTAAATCCCATGAATTTTCCGATTCCTGCCGCAACCGCTGTCACACCTGTTGAGTGTGACGCAGTAAATTTACTGCGAAAATCCGCCAGATAGCAAATTTGCTTAATCAGTTTTAATTTATCCGCTTCTAAAAGCTCAATACCATATGACATATCAACAATATTCGAGCGTGATTCAGGATGCGAGCACTGCAACCAAAACGCTTCTTTTTCTGCTAAATTCATAAAAGCACTAACTACATTAGGATTAAATTGAGTGCCCATCTTCTCTCCAATTTGGATTGAAATTTGAGCAGTTTGTGTGAGAACGCTTGAGTGTTTATCTATATGCAAATCGACACTGTCCGCCACACTGATTATATCAGCCGCTAGCGACGCTGTTTTATGCGCAGGGCTGTCATAATGTGTGTGATGATGAAAAATCGCCTCTGCAACCTCTTTAAGTGACGGTATGTCCTTTAGCATATAATACGCAATTTTACAATGCAATGCGCCATCATTTTCAAACTCGCCCACCTTAGCACGCTTACGCTCAAGGTCAGACAAAATTCCGATATCATGGATAAGTGATGCCATTGCAATCGTGTTTCGCTCTTTATCCGAGCAGCCCATTTCTTTTGCAATTTCACATGCGATATAAGCAACCCTTTTGTTGTGGTCACGAAAGTCTGAGTTTGACCAGTCAATTACTCTTGAAATTGCAACCACCAAGTCCGCAATACTTGTATTTTTCAATACATCTCTCATTGTTACTGTGCCCCTCCTACTACTTTTTACTATCTAAATAATCTTGTAAAATTATAACCGCAGACACTGCGTCAATTATCTCTTTGCGCTTTTTCCCCCTCGTATTTGTCTCATTTAACAGTGATGAGGCATGAAGTGTCGTGTTTCTTTCATCACGGAGCACGACATTTAAGCCACTCTCCTCTTCAAGCATTGCTTTGAGTGCCAATGTCCTCTCACTCCGCTCCCCCATCGTGTTATCAGAATTCTTGGGAAATCCAAGCACGATTTCTGCAACTTTATGCTCCTTTGCTAGCTCTGAAATTTTTGTCGCAAGTGTTTTCATATTCCGCTCTCGTATAACACAAAGAGCACTTGCAAGAAATGCCGATGGGTCTGACATCGCAATCCCCGTCCTCACATCTCCATAGTCTACACTCATATATCTCATATCTACCTCAAAATACGCTTTGTCAGCAGCCTAAACGCCTCTGTTGAGTTCTCCATCGCTTGACCGGAGAGCACCTTAGACATCGTCATTGACTTTGCTGATAAATTCTTATATGATGACAGTGCATCATACATTTTTTCGTAAAAATCATTTTCATTAAATGATGCGCTGTCAAACACAAGCTCTGTTTCCATCTCCTCGCACAGCGCTCTCATCTGGCTGTCATATCCCACCGCACACATCGGAACGCCTGACGCCGCCGCATATATCGCTGACTGCGGTCTCATTGCCAATGTGAAATAGCTGTTTGCAATTGCGGCGATTTTCTCCTCTTGTGTCCCCTCATATATCGCGGTTTGCACCGATATTTTATCCGAGAGTTGCGTGCAAATTGATGAATCAAGTGAGTTTTCAAGTGGGATAAACACCAACGGTAACACGAGCTCTTTTGACAATCGCTCCAATGCGCTCGCCATCTTATCAAATAGCCTTGGGTCTCTTTTTGTGAGTTCACACAGCGACACCGCCATATATTTTATTGGTAGCCCCTTTGGTCGTTGCGGAAGTGGATTAAAGGCTGTAAACACCTCGTCCCCTGTTATCAAAACACGCCTGTTCTTTGTGTTCAAATCTTTCACAAGCTGATGGGACGCACGGTCTCTCACCGTAATGGTATCAATCGACTTTAGCACTTTCTTGACTAATATCTTCGTAATTGGGCTCTCAATCGGGCCAATCCCGTTCCCATATATCATAGTGCGTAATTTATATCGCTTTGCAAGCCACAAAATATACATATAATATAATAGTGAGGAATTTCTTGTGGTGTCTTGTAGAAAGTTACCACCGCCAAAAACCAACACTTTTGAGCGCCTTAAATACATCTCGATATCCTTAAATGAGTTCCTTTTCACCAATGCCGCATCAAGATTTGAATAATCATAATCCGTGTGCTTATTTATTACACAAATTGAGGTGCGCTGATTTCTCATTCTGAGGTTTTTTATTATTGTTTCCAGCAAAACATCATCGCCTGCGCCGCCAAATCCGTAATATCCAGCCAAAATAAAATCAAATTTTGTCTTTGGACTGTCAAGCATCGCCAGAAAATATACCCTCTCAGTATCCATTGACATCCGACTTGACATGAAGTTGTTTTTTATTATATTCCGCCCAAACTCTCCAAGTGCCTTTTGTGCAGATGCATCACGCATGAACGTCATTACGATGGAATCCACAAAGCTCTTCTCATCAGGATATGCGTGCCCTTGACAGCTAAAATTAGTCCTTAGCGCCTCTTCTACTGTGCTCTCATCAAGTAGTCCTAAGAATCCCCTTGTTCCAGCAAGGACAACAGGACGCCCTGCACTCATCGCTTCAAGTGCAGTCCTCGACGAGGAGATGCACACATCCGCCACCATATAAAACTTATGTATATCCGTGCGCCCACCGATGAACTGCACATATTTTTCGCCTGCAATTTCATTTAGCTCATTTGCCGCAGCACTTAACTCTTCAAAAGTTGAGCCACTTCCGGCAATCACTATAAGCGTGTTTAGGTATCTACGCCTTAGTGTCGGTGCCTCCATAAGCAGTTTTCGCACGACATCATCACTGCCTTTTTCAAGCTTTGCCACGCACAAAACGACTTTAGTGCGGAGTGTAACTCCAAGCTCTTCTTTCACAGCAACTGCAATTTTACTGTTATATGCAAACAATTCCATGTCAATTCCATCCGCCGACATGAACAAATTTCTCTTATGTATGTTGTATTTAGTTTCAAGCTCTTCCCTAGCGATTTGGTCAAGGGCAATTATCCTCTCCCCAAAATGCTTTATATCACTTTTGGAGAAGCCTGTGCTTGGGATTTTAAATACCGTTGATATCAATGGTGTCTTTGTTTTCTTACAAGCAGTATATATCCACTTTTTCGGAAACTCAAAATGGCTGTGTACCATTTCGGGTTTATGTAATATAATCGTTTTTTTAAGAAATTCTTCTGCCTCTTTTGGCTTTTTCATCATAGTTTCAAGTGGCAGCGCAATATGGAGCACTCCAAGTTCTTTAAGAATTTCCGTAAATTCACCGCCCGACGAGATCGCAACAATGCTCACGCCGTTTTTTCGCAGTTCGCGACAAAGAGAGACAACATGCCCTTCCTTGCCTCCAAAACCCATATTCTCACAAATCACTAAGACTTTTTTAGGATACATTTGTATTCCTCAATCATTTCTTTAATCGTACCCTTCCATTATACACTAATTTTCATAAATTTTCAATACCTAATAAAATAATACAATATTTTTTTATTTTTACTGTTGATTTTTTCTTCAAAATAGAGTATTATATTAAATAATATTTTATTACTGGAATTTTTGAAAGGAGGAACTTTGCTTTTGGCTAGTTCTAAAGAAAAATTTTTATACGAGGGACTGACATTCGATGATGTCTTACTTCTGCCGGCTAAAAGTGATTTCATGCCGTCTGAAGTTAGCTTGAAAACAAATATCACGAAGAAAATCACCCTCAATATCCCCATTGTCTCCGCCGCTATGGATACCGTTACGGAATCAAAAATGGCAATTGCGGTCGCTCGTGAGGGCGGAATTGGCATAATCCACAAAAACATGAGCATTGAAGATCAGGCTGTTGAGGTGGACAAGGTTAAGAGAAGTGAGCACGGGGTTATCGTAAATCCTTTTTCACTTACACCTAATAATCGTGTGTATGAAGCCGATGCATTGATGGGCAAGTATAAGATTTCAGGCGTTCCAATTTGTGAGGGCGGCAAACTGGTCGGTATCATCACAAATCGTGATTTGCGCTTCATGGAGAATTTCGACATTGAAATCAGGGAAGTTATGACGAGCGAAAACCTTGTCACAGCGCCTGTGGGGACAACTCTACAACAGGCACAAAGCATCTTAAAAAAGCATAAAATCGAGAAACTCCCTCTTGTCGATGACAATGGCTATCTAAAGGGTCTTATCACCATTAAAGACATTGAAAAAGCAATTACATATCCAAATTCCGCTAGAGACGCTAGTTCTAGACTTCTTTGCGGTGCGGCAATTGGTGCCACTGCGAATATGCTTGAGAGAGCGGCAGCGCTTATTGAAAAAGGTGTTGACCTCCTTGTCCTCGACTCCGCTCACGGACATTCCGAAAACATCTTGAAAAGTATCAGCAAGTTCAAAGCGGCTTATCCAGACGCACAGCTCCTCGCTGGAAATATTGCGACTGCAGAAGCTGCAAAAGCGCTTATTGATGCTGGCGCAGATGCAATCAAAGTCGGAATTGGCCCTGGCTCAATTTGCACTACTCGTGTTGTTGCAGGCATTGGCGTGCCACAGATTTCAGCAATATATAACTGTGCTGAAGTTGCGGCAAAGCATGGAATTCCAATTGTTGGCGACGGTGGCTTGAAATATTCCGGTGATGTGACAAAGGCAATTGCCGCAGGTGCAAATGTTGTCATGGCAGGCTCATTGTTCGCAGGTTGTGACGAGAGCCCCGGCACCGAAGAAATCTATCAAGGCCGCCGCTTTAAGGTATATCGCGGTATGGGTAGCATCTCTGCTATGGATGCGGGCTCAAAGGATAGATACTTCCAAGCAGATGCTAAAAAGCTTGTTCCGGAAGGCGTTGAGGGACGTGTTCCCTATAAGGGGCCTGTTTCCGATACAATTTTCCAACTCATGGGCGGTCTATCAGCAGGTATGGGCTATTGTGGAACGCAGACAATAGAGGCATTAAAGTCTGAGGCTCAATTCGTAAAAATTACCGGTGCTGGACTAAAAGAGAGCCACCCACATGATATTTACATCACAAAAGAGGCTCCAAACTATTCAATTAGTCCCTAATTATCATATTATAAATAGAAAACAGGTAAGAAATTCTTACCTGTTTTTTTATTATTAAATTCTATTCATGTCTTGGATTTTTAGAAACAATGTCAGCCGCCTCAGTTGCATATCTCACAATATCCGCCGTCGCTTGATTTTTTAGGACAGAAAATTTTGAATACACCGAGCCGATTTTTGTTGAAATATATTTAGGAGGAATCTTATTAAGAATCATTGCCATTATATCTGTTCTGCAAAGTTCACAATCACAGGCACTCAATCGCCCGATATTGTATAGATAGTTCACTTGCTCTTCCACAATGGACTCCATAACATTGGACAAAATAACATCTTTGTTATGCATACATTTCACCTCTTCTGACTTTCTATATAAGTTGTTATATTCATTATATATTAATTTTGGCAAATATGCAATAGTTTATATCCATTTTTTTCAAAATTTAATGCAAGTTGACAACTACCACTCTCTCTCAACCGCCACTCCATTTATCAGCGATGCTTTAGTGTCAATAATCCTTTGATTTCGTGAACCTCTGAATTTTAGCATTAAATCACGTTCTTCCTCGACATATCTTCCATCAACTAATATCGTCGCATATGACAAAAGCTCTCTAACAAATGGGTCAGAAAGTGCCAAAAGTTCTTCAATTGTATAGCCCGAGTAAATGACAATATCTTTACCTAAGTCTAGCACTTCTTTTGCCAGTGTGCACAGCGCCTCTGCTTGACAAAATGGCTCGCCGCCTGAAAATGTCACACCTGAAATCAGAGCGTTTTTCGAAACACGCTCTATAATTGTTGAAATTTTCACTTCATTTCCGCCGTTAAAATCATGCGTTTCCACATTGTGGCACCCCTTGCAATTATGTGGACAGCCTTGCGCAAAAACGACAAATCGGAGTCCATTGCCATCCACAATGGACTCCTCAATTATTCCTGAAATTCTAAGCGTCTGCATCTATTTTCTCAACAGTCGAAATATGTTTAACTCTTTGGCTTTCCTCTGCTTTTTTCGCATTGTTAAAGCGGTCAAGCGTTCCCACTAGATAGCCTGTAATTCTGCGAATTCTATCAAAAGGAATCTCACCCTCTTCACGTCCGCATTTTGGGCAAATATCGCCAATGATACCCGTATAACCGCATACTGTGTCGCGATCAACAGGATGATTGATTGAGCCGTAGCCAATTCCGCTATTTTTCATATGGCGTACAATGCTCTCAAACGCATCTAAATTCTCACTTGGGCTACCGTCAACCTCAACATATGTGATATGGCCTGCATTTGTCATTGTATGATAAGGCGCCTCTTTTCTGATCTTCTCAAAAGCGGAAATCTTATGATATACAGGCACATGGAATGAATTTGTATAATATTCACGGTCAGTTACACCCTCAATCACACCATAGCGCTCTTTGTCAATCTTAATAAAGCGTCCTGAAAGCCCCTCGGCAGGAGTTGCAATCAATGAGAAATTAAGTCCACTAGATACACATTCCTCATCCAGTCTTGCTCTTATATGATTAATAATCTCAAGCCCTAAATTCTGCGCCTCTTCGCTCTCGCCGTGATGCTTCCCGATAAGTGCTTTAAGCGCTTCGGCAAGTCCAATGAATCCGACTGACAATGTGCCATGTTTAAGCACTTCACCGACTTCATCATCAGGACCGAGCTTGTCGGAGTCAAGCCAGATACCTTGACCCATTAAGAATGGATAATTTCTAACTTTTTTCGCTGCTTGAATTCTATATCTGCACATCAATTGCTCGATCACAAGCTCAAGTTTTCTGTCAAGTTCTTCAAAGAAGAAGTCAATATCCCCATGTGCTCTAATCGCAATCTTTGGCAAGTTAACTGAAGTAAAACTCAGATTTCCACGGCCTGTGACAATCTCTCTGTCAGGGTCATTCGCATTTGCAATTACCCTTGTGCGGCAACCCATATATGCAATTTCACTTTCAGGTTTACCCTCTTTATAATATTTCAAGTTAAATGGCGCGTCAATAAATGAGAAATTTGGGAAAAGACGTTTTGAGGACACACGGCATGCAAGCTTGAACAAGTCATAGTTTGGCTCGCCCTCATTGAAGTTTATCCCCTCTTTCACTTTGAAAATCTGAATTGGGAATATAGAAGTTTCGCCGTTTCCAAGACCTGCCTCAGTCGCTTTTAACAAGTTCTCCATGACAAGGCGACCCTCAGCTGTCGTGTCTGTTCCATAGTTAATTGAGGAGAACGGAATTTGCGCTCCCGCACGAGAATGCATAGTGTTTAGATTATGTATTAGCGCTTCCATCGCTTGATAAGTCGCTTTTCTTATCTCTCTGTCACTGTGCTTTAGTATGAATTTTATCGCTTTTTCAACAGTTCCTTCATCGCCATTGCTAGCAAGTTGTTTTTTAAGCGCCGCAATGAAATTATGTTCATCGGAAAGCGTTGGAGTTATCCCATCTTTCTCGATAATTCCCTCCACCATTGCATCGGCGTCTTCTTTTCCCTCTTCAGCATCGAAATAGAATTCAAGCGCCTTCGCAAGATTATTTTTGAAAATCTTAACATAGCTCTTTTTAACACCTGGCGCCATTGAATAGTCAAAATTCGGCACAGATTGTCCGCCATGTTGGTCATTTTGGTTAGACTGAATTGCAATACAAGCAAGTGCCGCGTAGCTGTTTATGTCATTGGGCTCACGTAAAAAGCCATGACCTGTGCAAAAGCCATTCTTGAACAATTTTAAGAGGTCAATCTGGCAACAAGTTGTTGTCAGAGTAAAGAAGTCAAGATCATGAATATGTATATCGCCCTCACGATGTGCTTTTGCATGCTCTGAATCAAGAATGAACATCTCGTAGAATTGCTTTGCACCTTCAGAACCATATTTTAGCATAGTGCCCATTGCTGTGTCACCGTCTATATTGGCATTCTCGCGTTTAATGTCATTTTCAAGAGATGACTTAAATGTCAAATCTTCATATACTTTCATGAGCCCCGTGCTCATCTCACGAGTGCGGGTACGCTCATTTCTATACAAAATATATTTCTTGGCTGTGCGAGCATGTCCATTATCAATTAATGTCTTCTCAACAATATCTTGTACTTGCTCGACAGTTGGGATTTCCCCAGCCATGTTTTTGATGATATAACTCTCGACTTCCAACGCAAGTGCATTTGCAGTGTCAAAGTCATTCCCTCCCGACGCTCGCGCAGCCGAGAATATGGCATTAGCAACTTTGTCACGTTTGAACTCTGTTTTGCGTCCGTCTCGCTTTAATATCTCCGCTACCATAACCTAAAATCCCCCTTGTGTATTATAATATTCAACCACGACATATTGTATCATTAGTCGTATATATAATAATACACCACAAAATAGGCGATGTCAATAATTCATCTTTAGTTTTTTTTAACAAATATATACAAAATTTTCATCGATTTTTCTACGCTCCCAAAAAAGTCGCATTTTTAGTGAATTTTGTAAATCTTTGAATGTTTTTTGTTAAACTATTAATTTAATTGAAAATTCATTCTTAAAAAAATAAACTACAGAATTTTCAATTTTTTAACTGTAATAATTAACTTTCTATTGACAAAAATATTAATGTATTAATATTAAAGGAGAAATTTATGATTAAAATATTTTCAGCTCTCTCTCTAATTTTGCTACTCAGTGCTTGCAGTAGTGATGTCGATGAGGGCAACGGCGGCGGCAGTGTAGGTGACGATATGGACAACACAAGCAATGTAGCCAATACTGCAAATGTATCGCTTGGCACAAGCATCAAAAGTGATAACTATTCGGCAAGCTCGGACAGCAACGGCAAGACAAGCACCACAATATATATGGCTTCTGTCGCATTTGATGCAGATGGAAAAATCATGGATATATACTGGGACGCAGTTGAGGCAAAAAGCGAGTTTGGTGTGGACGGTCAGTTGATTGGCGACCTTGAGGCGTCAGTTAAAACTAAAAAAGAACTCGGTTATGATTATGACATGAAAAATGCATCACCAATTGGTAAGGAATGGTTTGAGCAAGTTGAGGCACTAGAAAAATATGCGATTGGCAAGACAATTTCAGAGCTTCAAGCTATCCCAGTTAAAACAAGCGACTCCGGTAGTGAGAATGTACCTGATGACCCTGATTTAGTGTCGTCTGTTACAATTTCTATTGATGGTTTTGTATCCTCTGCGGCAAAAGCATATGAAAATGGCAAAGACGGCGCAAGTGCAGAGTAGCATAAGCAATAAAAAAAGGGCTGTACAGCCCTTTTTTAGCGTGTTAAAAAATGTTTTTGCACACTGGTGTTTTGTGTCCATACCGAGTCAAATGAATTTCCATTCACGGACTTTTTTATACATCATCATATTCCGATGAAAGATAATCTGACATTGACATCAGTAAATTTTTATAAATCGGTGCAGGTTTTTTCTTAAATCTGTCTGCAATATCCTTGCACATATCATATGTTGGCAAGTTAATTTTAAGCTTAAATATCTCCACACCCTCATCATTGATGATTAAAAAGAGGTCAAAGCTCTTCTCGTCCACTTCCTCAATTATCGCTTGGATATCTCGCTCACGCTGGATACGACTGTGATATTCAAGAATTGCTCTGTCCACCCTGTGCCTTGTGGAATTTGACACTCTATTCTTAAACTGCTCTAGTGTGAAGTCACCCGCCGCTGAAAGCGCCGCTTCCATAACCCCTTTATACTCAAGCTCTAAAATCATCTCTCTCTCAACGAGCTCCGTATAATATATCATATAGTCAAAGTAGTTTGCGGACTCTGTGAGCAGTGACACTTCATGAATAGCTTCAATCGGCGCATGTCCACCGAGCGCTTTCAATACATAGAGTATGAAGAATTTAATTTCCAATTTATCATGCAATTGCCCCGGCGGTGGGCTGGGCGTTTTTCTCTTTGCCATTTCTCCTCCGTATTAATCCTTTGTAATATTTTTTATATAATCTCCGTGTTTTATTCTATACAAGCCAATTAACACTTTAATCAGCTCATCTGACATAAGACATATGTATACAATCCACA
Organism: uncultured Oscillospiraceae bacterium; assembly: GCA_964370145.1. Lineage (GTDB taxonomy): Bacteria > Bacillota > Clostridia > Oscillospirales > Feifaniaceae > CAYJIE01. The sequence goes on along the minus strand of CAYJIE010000066.1, from coordinate 1,462 downwards.
AATCAAGACTCATTACAACGCCAATGACGTAGCCGATAGGTATTACAATAAGCATGGGTGCAACATCGATTATTGCCCCGATTTTCAAGTCACCTGAACCACGCAACACAGCGATGATAATCATTGCCGCAACACTTTTGATAATATAGATAAACGGCAACACCATGAATATAGCACCGACAAGCTCGACCGCCTCTGCAGATACATTGTAAAAACTTGTAAACAGCGGAGCTATGGAATAGAGCAGTACCGCTCCAAAAATACCGTTATACAGAGAAATCTTTAACGCACTCTTTGTGTATTGCCTCACTTTATCGTAGTTCCCCGCACCAACCGTGTTTGCAAAAATTACTGCGCATGCATTGCCCAGTGATAGCGTTACTATATAGGAGAGTTGCTGAATTGTTGAGCAAATTGTCCATGCCGCAACCTCCTGTTGACCAATTCTCCCGACAATCATTAAATGTGTCGAGAATAACAATCCCCACAATGCATCGCTGACTAACACAGGTATTGCATATTTCACAAAATCTACCGAAATTGCTTTGTTAGCCGATAAAATCTTTGAGAATTTAATTTTTAGAACTGATTCAACTTTGAAGAAGTAATATGACGCACAAGAAAATTCAAGTATTCTTGCAATGAGAGTTGCAAGTGCTGCACCTTCGACGCCAAGCTCTGGAAACCCTAATTTACCGAAAATGAGGCAGTAGTTTAATATGATGTTAGTTATTACGGAAAATGCACTGCCATACATACCAAATTTTGTGTTTCCGACATTTTTCGTCGCCGAATACATGATATTACTAAAGGCTGCAAATATATAGCTAAACGATACAATTTTAAGATAGTCAGCGCCAATTTGTTGCATGGCAACATCAGGTGTAAACACGGACATAACCGCCATTGGCGCAATTTGAACGACAATTGTTGCAATACCGGTAATCACAATAGCCCAACGCACAGCAGACGCAACAATCCCTTGATATGCATAACTGTCGCCCTTGCCAAAATATTGACCGATCATCATTCCCATGCCGCCGGCAAGCCCAAGAATACTGAGGAACACAACAAAGAAAGGTTGATTTGCCAGTGCTACCGCCGAATATTCCGTCTCTCCAATTCGCCCAATCATAATGCTGTCTGCAAGATTTAGGAGATATCCCATAAATTGCCCGAGCATAATGGGAATTGCAATTTTCACAAGCGGTTTTGCAAGGCCTCTGTCAACATCATTCCAGAAGATATTTTTAGTCATTACTCTGCGTACTCCTTAGCCGCCCATATATATACCGAGTCGGTGGTTGCGTCAAATTCCACAGCGAAATCGAAAATTTCCGCGATGTCACGCAGTTTTACATAGTGTTCATCGCCAAGCCTATACATAAGCACATCTGATTCTACACCATCAATAAAAAGCTTTGATGTTGTCGGATATGCGACCATACCGCCCACATTCCCC
>CAYJIE010000065.1:4488-14125 GCA_964370145.1 uncultured Oscillospiraceae bacterium | reverse complement strand
GTTGTTTTCTGTGGACAGTTTTGCTTGGTAAAAATAATATATAACGGTTTGGAGTAAATAAAAATGGCGGTAAAAAACAAATCAGCAGTTTCTCTAATTTGTGCATTAATAGGCTACTCAATATTTGGGCTGAGCTTTTTAGTGACAAAGCGGGCACTTCAAGGCATTGATATTTATGTAATGCTTGCCGTAAGGTTTTGCGTTGCGTTTTTTGTAATGACATTGCTTGTTCTTGTAAGGGTATTTAAGGTCAATTACAAAGGCAAAAATCTGAAAACTCTCTTGTTAATTGCACTGCTACAACCAATAACCTATTTTGTTCTTGAAACGAACGGAATAGCTCTTGTACACACATCTTTTGCAGGGACAATTATGGCACTAATCCCGATTATAACACTTTTATTAGGATTTATTTTTCTAAAAGAGAAAGTCACTCCATGGCAAATTGCTTTTAGTGCGCTTTCGGTAGCGGGTGTCTATATGACCACAATTGGTCAAGGTGCCGATGGGTTTTCGTTATTAGGATTTCTATTTTTACTTGGCGCTGTTACTTCGGCGGCGGCATACGCAGTTGTCAGCCGCAAAGCGAGCGCTGATTTTACCGCAATTGAGCGAACATATGCCATGTTTACGGTGGGCGCAATTTTCTTCACAACAGTTGCACTTTTCAGAATAAATGGTGATTTTCACAATATGTTATGGGTTCCTCTAATGAGCGGAGATTTCTGGATTGCCATAGCATATTTGTCGATTCTATCTTCAATTGTAGCATTTGGGCTAATAAATTATGCACTTACAAATCTGAAAGCCGCACAGATAACGATTTTCTCAAATCTCGTGACGGTAATATCAATTTTAGCAGGCGTATTAATATTAAAAGAGCCGTTTGGGATATATAAAATAATCGGCTCTACGGTAATAATAGTCAGTGTTTATATGGTGAGCAGGCAAACAGCATAGTTTAATTAGCTCAGATTAAAAATCACATAAATATTCAACTAAAAAAGATGGATTCGCTCCATCTTTTTTATGTGTATGAATAATAAATATAAGATATTCAGATTCTTCACTCCTGCACTATTGCTATACTCTCCATGATAAACTGCACATCAGCATCTTCAAAAGAAATCGTCTCGCCTTGGTTTTCCAAGAGAATTGCAACTTGAAGCGCATCTTTTCCATTCGATGTAAAAAGCAAAATATATGGATAATTAAAGGTTTTTGCAAGATATCCGCTCCATGAAAAATTGCCGAACTTAAACGGCGCAATATCCGTCACCTCGTCATAAGCACTTCTCATAAAATCCATTTCCAACTGCGAGTACAAGCCTTTGTGAAAGTTTATATCAATTCTCGGCTTCGTTATTAACTGTGCTGTGTCCATCGCGCCTTTGCCGATATGTATGGTCTCCGGATTGCCCAAGCCAGTGGCTTTGCCAGTGGCTTTGCCACCGAATTGATTGTGATGATCCGCACCATGATAGGCGCGCCAACCAGCTGGCACAAGTGCGCTTATAATTCCTGTGCTGTAAAGCTCGCCTGAAATTGTATTCATGTTCACACCTCTTTTCCAAATTATATGAAATGAGCCATGGCAATCGCCACAGCTCATTTTTATTACTTTTTATCAGCAAAAACAATCTTATATGGGCCAAGGTCACCTAAGATTTTATCACCATCTTGCACAAATGGCATTGCGATATCCTCATCGGAAAAACCGTCTTTTTTCATCTTCTCATAATCCAAATCGGGAATCAAACCAAGCCCACTTTCAAGCTCAATCCACTTACCTGTATGTAGTGAATTTTCTTGAAGTTCAAAGGTATTATCAGCTTTAATATCAACATAAAACTCGGATAGAAATGCCTTGAAATCTTCGTTTAGTTTACCGTTTTCATCTAAAATTCTGCCTGCAAGGCTCATGTCAACTAAAATGAAATCCACAGCTGTCCATTTTCCGATAAAGAAAGTCTTGTCCATATAATTACACTCCTTATAATAAGATTTGATTATATGATACAATCATTATCGCTATATGTAAATGTGCCTTACGGCACATTTTGTGTGTTTGGTAGGCACAGCCCTCTGTATGTTTTTTACTCAAAATTCTCGCTATCCACAAGCATACCAAATACATAAAAACTAAAGTGCTTTACCCCAGGCAGTGGGTCTTCAGGCATGAAATTCCCTCTAATTTCAATGCTATAACCAAGCCCATAGTAAGTGCCACTTCCGCCGTCGTCGGCAGTAACAGGCACTGTCAAAATCGGAAGCTGTGCACGATTTACCCTAAACCAGTTTAGTGCACCTGTGCCAGTGGCGAACAGCAAAACGATAATTAAAATTGCTAAAATGATTTTTAATACCCTATTCCTTTTCATAGTATTGCTCCATTCCTTTTTGTGTGAAGTTCAAAATATTTCACTTTCCAAAATCGCGTATATCATATAATAAGACGCCAAAAATGTGGCTTAGTTTCGCGAATTTGAGAAAAACAATGCTATATTGATAAATAACTCACCGACAATCGTCATAATTAACATAGATGCAGTTTTATTAACTGGAAAAATGTGCACATCTTACAATGTTGAATAAATATTCCAAAATACTGTTGACATCTGTATAAATATGCGTTAAACTGTAATCACATCAAATAAATATGCAAAGGGGTGGTAGAAATGCGACGACGATATATCCAAGACAAAACAACAAAAAATAACAATAATTTTGAGGTGTATTATGAAAAAACAAAACAAAGTAGTTGCATTTTTATGCATGATGGCATTGAGCATATCCACTCTAACGGGTTGCATGAACAGTGATGCATCGGGCACAGGCGAGAGCGCAAACAGCGCAAATAGCACAGACTCCGATGTAACTTTGGTGAGTAGCCAAAGTGAAGTCGACGGTAGTTTCACCGTTGAAGTCAGCGTACCCGATGATTATGAGGGCGAGCTAAACGGAAGACTGTTGATTGCGTTTACAAAAGATGTTGAGTCAAAACAACCTTATGAGCAACTAAATGCCACAGGTGTACCGGTGTTCGGAAAGACATTTTATGGCTTGAATGCAGGTGATGTAATGACGATGAACAGCCTTGACGAGGAGATTTTGGGCTTTCCGTTCACAATGGACGAACTACCCGAAGAAGACTTATACATGCAAGCGTTTTTCATAAAATATACTGAGTTTGAGAGAGATGGACTGCCCGCAATTTGGGGAATGGACGACCACGGCGGTGGCGGAAACTACAAGAAAAACCCATATAATCTGTACAGCGATTATGAGCTTGTGTCTGTGAGTGATGATGCAGTTTTCAACTTATCGCTCGACAATGAAATCGAGCTTGGATATGAACTTGAAGCAGGCGAAGTCACACAGCAAGGTAACTACGAAGATACAGACATGGTGAAATATGTGAAAATCAAGAGCGAAGTGCTCAGTGAGTTCTGGGGAACTGACATCTATCTCGGCGCAAATGTGCTCCTGCCAACAGGTTATGACGAGAACAAAGAATATGCAGCGCTATATTATCAAGGACATTGGCCAAGCGGAAACGCACCCCTTAGCTATGGAACAAATGAGGATTTAACAGCTTATTGGGACAGCGATGAAGCGCCTAATATGGTTGCGATAACCTTTAGAGATGCAAATATGTTCTACGATACTTCATACAGTGTTGACTCTGCTAATCTTGGGCCTTGGGGCGAGGCGATTACAACAGAACTTATCCCTTATCTCGAGGAGGAGTTTAATCTCATCGATGAGAGTTGGGCAAGAATGTTAAGTGGTGGTTCAACAGGTGGCTGGGAAAGCCTTGCAATGCAAATCTTCTACCCAGATTACTTTGGCGGAACATGGTCACTTTGTCCTGACTCCGTTGACTTTAATCACTATCAAGTTGTAAACATCTATGAGGACGACAACGCTTATTATACAATGAATGGCGACTGGTTGTCGGTTGAGCGTCCCGGAAGCGTTAGCCTTGACGGTAATGTTAGATATATGATGAAAGATGAGATGAAGTACGAAAGCGCTGTTGGCGGCTTAGAGACTGTATCACTTGGACAGTGGGCAATTTGGGAAACCCTCCATGGCCCTGTCGATGATGACGGTTATCCAAAGCGTTTGGTTGACCCTCTCACAGGCGAGATTGACAAAGACACTGCTGAATATTGGAAGAATAACTTTGATTTGAATTACTACTTACAGCAAAATTGGAGTGAAATCGGCGAAGACTTGGTCGGCAAAATCCACCTGCGTGGCGGAGATATGGACGCTTACTATCTAAACCACTCGCAATACCTCATGGGCGAATTCTTGGAGTCCACTACAGAGCCTTATTATGACGGCTACTCAGTGACTTTTGCGAGAAAAGGCCACACAGGTAACATTACAAGCAAGGAGCTTATCCTCGAGATGTGCGAACAAATGACAGAGTATGGCCCTGCAAACGCACAAGCTATATTGTTTAATTAAACCCAAAATCAGTACCGTGCATAACGCTCGGTACTGATTTATTTTACAAATATTTATCCAACGCCGCAATCAATTCTTTGCGATTATTTTCACTTAACGCAAAGGGGTGAGGCTCTGCGAAAACGCCGTAATCATTGTCGAAATACTTTCCGCTTGCATTTGCAAACTCAGCTGAAAGCGCCGCCCTTATTAAAATGTCAGCGCCGATTTTAAGGTCATAGCCCTTCCTTCCATATGCCTCTTTGACCATTTTGCTACCCAAAAACGACTTCGGATTCACGGAGATTACATTCGCTTTATCCGCAAGCTCCATTGACCACATAATAATCGCAAGCTTGCTCTCTGCATACGCTTCGCCGTCTGAACTTCTCGGTGCAAATGATTTTAAATTAATTTCTGTTTGCGCCGCAGACGAAACATTGACGACTCTACCGTCTTTGCTTAATATCGCGAGCAGTTTTTTCGTCAAAATATATGGTGCGATAGTGTTCACCGCAAAACGCACATCAATATTGTCCTGCGTTTTGGGATTCTTGCTGACAAAAACGCCAGCATTGTTGATAATCACATCGAGGGATATTCCTAAAGCCAAGATTTCCTCTGCCATTTTGTGAACCTGTGACATTTCCGACAAATCAGCTTTAATAAGGGTGATGTCAGCATTTTCATTAATTTCAAGCAGTGTTTCTCTTAGATTTTGAAGTTTTTCTTCGTTTCTTCCGTGCAAGAGCAGTTTATGACCGTCTTTTACCAAGTCCTTTGCAGTTTCCAGTCCAATTCCGTCGGTCGCCCCTGTTAATAAAATTGTTTTCATACTTCCTCCATTAAATATTAGCTCGTCTATACGATGAATTTAACAGTTTTGGATCAATTTTCTTAATCTCCCTGTCTATGTGCTTTAACATTTCATCTCTTGCTGAAAGTGGTGCATTGAATGGGATTAGATTGTAGTTATGCCCACCGAAGAAGTACGCATCAAAGTCGAGGGACTGTATAAGGAGTTTTTCCTCCTCGATTTTTCAAGCTCCGTACATTCGATGAACTCCCCGTTTTCAACCATTTTTTCAAGTGGAGTGCCCTCTGAAATTGAAGTCGTCATAAGCGAAACCAAGTACGGCGGAAATTTGTTGAGTAGCTTTGCGGTTTCTTTGATATGAATTTCGCCCTTGCCCTTGCCTGCAACACCTGTCATGATGATAGCGTCCCAATCAAAGCCTGCCTTCACGAGTTTTTCGATGTTTTCATACGCCTCATCAATCGTAAATCCCTTGTTCATCTGCGTAACAGCTGGCTCATATCCCGACTCAAGACCGATGTGAAGTTCGTTATAGCCAAGCGCTCTAAGCTCTTTTAGCTCGTCCAAACTCTTGTTTTTAAGGCTCTTAATCGAAGCATAGCAAGTGATGGTTTCGATATTCGGCAGATATTTTCTTATAAGCAAGCCAATCTCAATTAGGTTACTCGTCGCTAAAACAAATGGCTCTCCGTTTACTAAAAATATCCGTCTTATATTGCTGTTAAAAGTTACAAGCTCTTTCAAATCCTCCTCCACATGTTCGAGTGGAGACATCTTAAACGGAGTCTCTCGATACATCGTGCAAAATGAGCATTTGTTGTGTGAACAGCCTGCTGTGACTTCAAGGAGTGGAGTTTGGGCTTCAATTGGGTGTCTGTATACTTGACCTGTGTAGTGCATATTGTGTCCTTTCGATAAAAAACCCGAGTATAAACTCGGGTTTTTTGAGTTCTACTTATTAAGGGCTGTTGTAATTAGTTAAATCGTGTTATTTCTGAAACTTCTTTGCGAGTTGTTGGTGCAACCACTTCATCAGGATAGCCAAAAGTGATTACTGTTGCAACTGTCTCATCTGCTGGCAAGCCGATAATCTCTGCGATGGATTTATCATCAATTACACCAAAGATGCAAGTACCGATGCCTTTTTCATAAGCTGAAAGACAGAATGTTTGGCACGCAATTCCAGCGTCAAACATTTCCCACGCATTTGATTTAGATGTCGCAAAATCGTCCTTTTCAACATCTAACTTACCGCTTTTGCCTTGAACATAGCTTAAAACGAGTATGTTTTTTGCATTTTCCAAAGTCGCCTTGTTATACACAAAATCATTGACGCCCTCTTTAGCGATTCTTGCGATTATGTTTTTATCAGAAATAAAGTTGTAGCGAGCCACTTGAAAATTCGCCCATGATGGTGCAAATCTTGAATTTTCGACAATCTCGTTTAGCACATCATTGCTCACGACCTCATCTTTGTACTTTCTGATACTTCTTCTTCCTTTAATCATCTCTACTGCGTTCATTGTAAAAATCTCCTTAACGATAGTTTATTGTTTTTTTGATTATTCGATTTCGTTTCGATAATCTTATTATAAACCTATGTTTTGGTTTTAGCAATAATGGACATAAATGTCCATAAGGATATTTTTATCCCTATGGACATTTATGTCCGTGCCAATAATTTGTTTTTTACAAAAAATAAATTATTGGCACTCTATTCACAGATTATTTTAGCATATTTATGGATATTGTTATATTTATTACCCCACTGCGTGAGTGCATTCAAGAGTGGCAAGACTTCATTGCCGATTTCAGTCAAACTGTATTCCACCCTCAGCACTTTTTCCTTAAACTCTTCCCTTGAAATTATGCCTGTGCTTTCGAGTTCCTTGAGTTCTCTCGACAGTACCCTTTGGCTTATGTCCGGAATAAGCCTGTTAATCTCGCCGTATCGCAGTTTTTGGCTGTTACCGATATGAAAAATAATCAGAGGTTTCCACTTTCCGCCGATTATGTCAAGGGTAAGTTCCATGTTGCAGTTAAATACTCGTAAATTTTCCATTATTATCTCCTTTATATAAGTTCGTTCACCTTGCTCGCAAGGTAGAGGGGGATATTTGTGACATCACCGTCTTTGCGGTAGTTCATGCGTGAAAACTTAATCGCCGTAGCCTTGCCGTGTTGCTTTAAGTAATTCTTAAAACTTGCACTTCCCACAACTTCGCCTGACTTGACTTCAATCGGGATAATCTCGCCTCTGTGTTGCAACACAAAATCAATCTCCATATTAGAAGTTGCGTAGTAATGCACCTCAATATCAAACTGATTTTTAATCTGTTGCAAGACGAAGTTTTCCGCCAAAGCGCCCTTGAATTGATAGTCTGATTTTAGCAAAATGAAAGAGTTTTCAACGCCAGCCATCTGTTTTAGAAGCCCTGTGTCAAAAAGATATAGCTTGAACGCATTTAGGTTGCGAAACGCTGTCAACGGGTGCTCGGTCTTGCTGACATTGTAAATTCTGTTCACCATGCCAGCGGAAGTCAGCCACTCAATCGCATCTTCAAATTCTCTCGCTCTCGCGCCTTTTTGGATTACACCGAAGATGAACTTGTGGTTTTCCTTGGCAAGCTGTAAAACGATGCTCCTAAACGCCATTAAAATTCGTCCGCTGTTCACTTTACCGTTGTGATTTGCAAAGTCGTTTTCGTAGATTTCGACAAGCTCTTTTTGTATGGTGAGTAGCTTTTGTGGGTCTTTATTTTGCGCCCAACTGCTCACACATTCAGGCATTCCACCGATAATAAAATAATAGTCCAAGACTTCAAGCAGTTTTTTGTGGAAGATTTCCTCGATTACGGTTTCTTTTTTTATTGTCTTGTAATACTCATACAGCGGTGCGTCGATGACCGCTAAAAATTCATCAAAGGTGAGCGGAGACATCGAAAGGAGGTTGACCATGCCGACCGGATATGACTTTGGCTGTGCCAAAAGCGTGCCAAGTAGACTGCCAGCAACGACAATATGATAGTCGCTTGCTTTTTCGTAGAAATATTTTAGACAGTTAAGGGCGGCGGAGCACTCTTGAATTTCATCTAATATTATAAGGGTGTCGCCTGCGGCTATCTTCTCGCCAGACAACAGCCCAAGCAGTTCAATTATCCTATGCGGGTCTTTGTTGCTCTCGAAAATTGAGGACAACTCATCTAATTCGTCGAAGTTGAAATAGACGAAGTTTTTGTAACAGCGCTTTCCAAATTCTTTCATCAGCCAAGTCTTGCCGACTTGCCTTGCGCCTTTTATAATCAGTGGTTTGCGGTCATCACTTTGTTTCCAAGCGAGCAGCTCGCTCATTGCGTTTCGTTCCATAAGCCCTCCAATATGCGGTGTTTACTATCGTAATCATAGCATATATTATACCCATTTGCAAGAGATTTACACGTTTTTATGTATATTTTGTGTGTAATTTTACACATTTTTAGGGGTTATTGAAGATGGTTTTTACACGTTTTTATAAAAATAAAAAACACTTGACATTCTATTCTTATTCAGATATTATATTTGTAATTCAGGAATTTAGAATAAGAGAATTTAGAATCTATGTTGTTATTTTGAAAGGAGAGTTGTGTTATGTCACAAAACTGTTTGATTCAAATTCGTGTTGAGGAGGATTTGAAAGCTCAATCTGATAGGTTGTTCAAGAGACTCGGAATGGATACTCCGACCGCTGTGAGGCTTTTCTTGACACAAGCAGTGCTAAAAGGTGGGATTCCTTTTCCTATTACAGCAACCGCGGATTATGATGAAATTGAAATGCCATCAGAAGTTGAAGTCTTTGAAACTGGTAAAAGTGAAATTGAAATTATCAATGATTTAATTGAAGAAACAGCTAACGAAACTTCTGATGATGACTTAATGTGCTACCCTGAGTATAATGATGCTGATATGAAGCAATTACGCAATAATCTCAAAAGCTTTGTTTCAAAAAAATATCCGAATATAAAGTATATTGATGCTTGTAATTGGGCTTTTTTTGCTTTGAATCCGAAGCACAAACAATATCTAAATGTTGATTTTTGGAATTGTTTTTTAGAGAGAGATTTCGATCTAATTCATCGACGACTTTTTGAGTATGGTCAAATGAGAGGGGTAATGAACCCCAAAAATGATGCAGACTCATATATTCGTTCAATGTGTTGGCTTGATGAATATTTTGAAGAAGTACATGGCGGCGTTTCAAATTATCTAAAGCAATTTGAAATTTAAAAGCTAACAAAGTTATGATATAGGAGGAATATTACAATGACAAATTATCCAACTTACAATGATGACCAAATGAAAGATTTAAGAGAAAATCTAAAGGTT
>CAYJIE010000065.1:0-4478 GCA_964370145.1 uncultured Oscillospiraceae bacterium | reverse complement strand
ATCATACGCTAACGATTATAGTTATTGGGCTTTTTATGTATTAAACCCTGTTCATAGCAGAAAAGTTAATCTTAACTTTTGGGAAGTGTTTATTAATCAAAATTTTGAGTTATGTTATAAGCGACTATTTGAATATGCAGAGAAAAGAGGAATGAAAGACCCTAAGGGAGATGCATATTCATATATCCGTTCAATGATATTACTTAATGAATATTTCCACAACATACATGGTGGAGTAGAAAACTATTTGAAAAGCATAGGATAAACTTCACCCAACAAACAGCTTCTCCCAAGTTTGCCTAAACATAAAGCGGCGCCCTTGCTCAATACACTTAACAGCAGCGAGTGGCATACCATACATCTCGGCAAATTCCCTTTGCGTAAGTCCCATTGCTTTTCGCTTCCCAATCACCGCATTTTGAGGCTCGCTGTACATAAACAAATTATACTCGTCCACAAGCACCGAAACATCAACCTCAAACAACTTTGCAAGCGACATCATCGCCTCCTTTGGGTAAAACTCTCTGTCGAGTTGCTCAAATCGCATATAAGTGGCACGGCTAACATTTGCGAGTTTTGCAATTTCTTCTTGTGTAAGCCCCATTCTATGACGAAAAAACCTCAGCTTATCTGTCGTTCGCTGTGGCAAATTCTCATCATTATAATTATTTTCAAAAAATTCAGCCTCGTATAAATAGTGCGGTGAAATCAGTTTTAACTTCATCACATACATCGGAGCAAGGATTATCCTCATGTGTGATATGCAAACAATCCTCGAATGTTGTTTACGCAATACATACATGGAATCGGAAGTACGGTAAAAAATACCCCATTTTAATGTTTTTGTCTCATTTTTGCTAAAACTTGCAACATTTAGAGCCGTTGCGAGCACATTACATTTTCTATACAACGGGCTACATATGTAGCTAGGCGAATTCCCTTGCTAGGATTGAAGCTGTCGATGCCTTTTATCAGACCGATTGTACCAATTGAAAGTAAGTCGTCATGCTCTGCACTATTGTAATATTTCTTTACAATATGGGCAACAAGACGCATATTATGCTCAATTAGTTTGTTTCTCGCATTGTGGTCGCCTGCAAACGAAAGCTCAATAAGCTCATTTTCCTCTGCCTTGGGTAGTGGGTTTGGATATGCGCTAGGAGTGCTTATGTACAGGAAAAAGAAAAAAACATTGACCCCTAATAAAATCGGAAATGATAACATGGACAGCCTCCTTTTAATGTAATTTGTAACCATATCACAGTATATGCAGCAGGGCATGTTTTTGTTATCATTGTACAGGCTAAAAATTTATTTAATTTATAAATAATTTTTACTTATGAAATTTTGAATACAAATGGGAGCGAAGATAATAATAAGATAATACAAAATAATAAAAAGAGATTTATTTATGATTAATAGAATTATCAAAAGCTTAAACTTGCATAAAATTGTGCCCACTCCTTCGCTATTTTTCTTTCTCTCATATTTTTTACAAAGGGCAATTTCTATTCTATTTATGCCAATTTTCACTTTTTTGCTCAGTCCGACGGAATATGGAGAACTGAGTGTTTTTGGAGCATGGCAAAGCGTTGTAATAGTTTTTGTGACTCTTAATATAAATCATGGAGTATTTATCTCAGGGCTAGTTAAATTTGAAGATGATTACAAAAAATTCAGCGCTTCCATGCAGGGGCTAGTAACAATATTGTGTTTATTTTGGACAATTATTTATTTTACGTTTGCAGAATTTTGGCGCTCATTCTTTTCACTCAGCCATGTGCAAATACTTGTAATGCTTCTTTTGATTTGGACAAACACCGTATACAGCTTTTGGACTGGCGAGCAAAGGGTAAGAAAGCAGTATAAGAAATTTTCCGTGGTAACTATATTATATGCGATTGTAGAACCCGTATTAGCGGTGATATTTATCTTAAATTCAAATGACAAAGTTCTTGCACGAATTCTTGCCACAGTGCTAATAAATATAATTTTCTTTACACCAATTTTCTTGATGAAAGCACTCACAACAAAAGTGTTTTTTATAAAAAAATACTGGATTTATGCGCTAAAATTCAACATCGTTCTTCTCGCGCATTATCTGGCAGGCGTTGCCCTTAGCAATGCTGACCGCATAATGATTGGCAATATGGTGGGGGAGGCAAGTGTCGGGATATATAGCCTAGCCTATTCACTGTCTATGATTATGCTTGTGTTCAATCAAGCAATAATGCAATTTGTCGAGCCGTGGATATATGAAAGGATAAAGAAAAAAGAGCTGTTGGAAATTTCTAAAGTCACTTATCCATTAATAGAAATCGTCGCTGCCCTTAATATAATTTTAATTTTGCTTGCACCCGATATAATAAAAATATTTGCGCCGATTGAATACTATGATGCAATATGGATTATACCGCCGGTAGCAATGAGTGTGTACTTTATGTTTATTTACATGTTCTTTGTAGCCTTTGAATTTTACTATGAGAAAAAGCTGTATATCACGATTTCCACAGGGATTGCCGCAATTTTTAACATTGCGCTAAACTATGTATTTATAAAAATTTACGGTTATTATGCCGCAGGTTATACCACTTTAATTTGCTATATTTTATATACGATTTTTCACTATGCATTCATGAGGGGAATTTGCAAAAAAAACTTTGACATAGCAGTGTATGACAGCAAAAAGATTATTAAAACATCAATAATCTTTTTGCTATTGGGATTTGCATCCCTCACTAGCTATAATTATATATATCTACGATATTTGGCAATAACTATTATTCTGATGATTGCGATAATAAAAAGAAAAAAAATACTGTCACTTCTGTCAGCTTTTAATCACTTTAGGTGAAATTTATAATGTTGTAAAAAAGAAAGAACTGTGATACAATTGGAGTGTGTTAATAAACTCAAATTGTTCACAGTGTTGGTGGAGGTTATATGGGGAAGTTTGACAGTGTTTTACTCGGAAGTGATTTTGATTATACATTAACTGACTTTAAGGGTGAAGTGCCAAAGAGAAATTTTGATGCGATTTCTCTTTTTGAGCAAAACGGGGGAATGTTTTGCATTGCAACCGGTCGCTCATATCATATGTTTAAGCCAAAACTAGATATAATTGAATTTAATGCTCCGACCGTGCTTTTTAACGGGGGCGTGATTTATTATCACGATAAGAGAGAATTTGAAATTCTATCTAAACTCTCAGATGAATGCTACATAAAAGCTGAAAAAATTCAGAAAAAACACGCGGAGTTTATGTTTGAAGTCCAATGTATTGACTGCCATTATTATATGGGTGAAAATGAGAGTCGCCTTGAATTCTTAAAAGGTCAAGGGGTCAAGACAATGCAATTTGACATAAATAATTTGCCAAAAGACGGACAGAATATTGTATTTTTCGCACCCTCTTGGTATATTGGTCACAGAAAAAGTGAGGCAACAGAGGAGGAGATGGCGGTCTTTTTTGAAATTGAGAGGGAATTTAGCAACATTGCAACTGTGCTACATTCGCTACCGAAAACAGTGGAGATAAATCCAAAAAACACGGACAAGGGAAGTGCTTTAAGACTGCTCGCTCGGAGAGCGGGCAGAAAAATTTTAGCATGTGTTGGCGATGGCGAGAATGACATCACGATGCTAAGAGAAGCCGACTATTCTTTTGCGCCTTTAGACTGTCAGCAAAGTGTACGAGACGGCGGCTTTACCCTTGTTTGCGCTGCAAATGATGGCGCAGTGGCTGATGTGATTGGCGCCCTCGCTGACATATTGTCACAAAAAGCTTAGCTGAGACATGCCATAGCCCTGTTTATATTGTGCGGTAATGTCAGAGATTTTGTGGAGTAAACCATATTTATCACATTCATTTGCAAATATATAATAGAGTTTTTTGGCATTTGGTGACACGCAAGCATATCTATTTGTGAAACTCATGCGATATTTGTCAGCAAGCTCTTCGCTGAAGTTTTGCTTTAATTTAGAGTGGAAGTATTCACGCTGTCCATCTCGTTGCGTGACTGAAAATGTACTGTATACAAATTTTGCACCGCTGTCATAGGCGGCTTTTACAGTATCTTTGATGTTTTCTTCGCTATCTGTTATAAATGGAAGTAATGGCGACATCAAAATCCCTGCATAGATATTATTAACTGAAAGGTCTTCGAGTGCTTGAAATCTCTCCTTTGGAGAGGGTGCTCGGGGCTCGATTTTTTTTGCAAGCTCAGAATTTGAAGTTGTGATTGTGATTTTCACAAGAGTGGGGGAGTGCTTTTTTATATCGCTAAGGATATCTATATCACGGCTAACAAGGCTACCTTTTGTGTCAATTGCAATTCCGAATTCATATGCATTTACGAGCTCAAGGGCATGTCTTGTTAGTTGGAGTTCTTTTTCAAAGGGGTTATAGGGGTCTGACATAGCGCCTGTCCCAATCACACCTCGGCGCACTTTTCGCCTAAGGTCGTCACGAATGCTGC
>CAYJIE010000064.1:13027-14432 GCA_964370145.1 uncultured Oscillospiraceae bacterium | reverse complement strand
GGCTACCCACAAGGACAACCACAGGTATACCAACAACAGGGTTACCCACAATGTCAACCGCAGGGATATCCACAACAAGGATATCCACAAGGACAGCCACAAGGCTATCCACAACAGGGTTACCCACAAGGACAGCCACAAAGCTATCCACAACAAGGATATCCACAAGGACAGCCGCAAGGCTATCCACAACAAGGTTACCCACAAGGTCAACCGCAGGGATATCCACAACAAGCGGCGCCGAGTTTTGGCGTGGGAGCAGTTTCCAGCGGAGCTTGCCCTGCGTGTCATGCGGACACAAGTCCTGACGGAAATGGGAAATGCCCATTTTGTGGCGTAGATATGTAAGTGTATCATGGGATTTGCGCGACTACATAGAGTTGCGGATAATCTGATAAGGAGAATTTAAATGGATATATTCATGATAGTGATTATTGTGGCAGTTGTTATTCTTGTACTGGGCGCGATGT
This sequence comes from uncultured Oscillospiraceae bacterium, assembly GCA_964370145.1. Classification (GTDB taxonomy): domain Bacteria; phylum Bacillota; class Clostridia; order Oscillospirales; family Feifaniaceae; genus CAYJIE01. Next base: position 13,962 of record CAYJIE010000064.1, on the reverse strand, counting down.
TTATGACAAAAAGCGTGTCGATGTATAAGAAATCCGAGGAGGATAAAAAATATAATGAGATGCTAAGTAAGCCACTGGAAAAGTTTGAGGGTAAACAGGCCGAGGAATTGGCAAAAAAATATGAGGAGAAAGAGGATAAATAATATGAGTATTTTTTCAAGAATTAGTGAGATTTTGGAGTCAAATATCAATGCGTTGCTTGACAAGGCAGAAGATCCCGAGAAAATGATTGACCAATATCTAAGACAGGCTGTTGAGGATTTGGATGAAGTCAAAAAAGAAACAGCTGGGGTTATGGCTGAGGAGAGCCGTGCAAGACGTGTGTATGACGAGAACATTGTTGAAGTTGAGAAGTACACAGAGCTTGCTAAGAAGGCGATAACTGCCGGCAATGAGGGCGATGCAAAAGTTTTCATTGAAAAGAAACAGCAACTAGAGAAGACAGGGCTGACTCTCAAAACTTCTTATGATACAGCAAAAGTAAATGCGACAAAAATGCGTGAGCTCCATGACAAATTAGTGGATGATATCGGTGCACTCCACGCAAGACGCGATGAACTTAAAGCGAAGATTTCACTTGCAGAGACACAGAAAAAAGTCAATGAGCTTGGCAGTAGTGCGGCGAATGTGCAGGGCACAATGGGAGAGTTTACTCGCATGGAGGATAAAATTAATCGCCTTGTGGACACTGCGCAGGCAGAGGCTACATTAAGTGAAACGAAAGTTGATGATGCGGCAGAGCTTGAAGAGAAATACAGCTCGGATAATAGCAGTGTTGACAGTGAGCTTGCGGCAATGAAAAAATCACTTGGGCTAGAGTAAAACTTATTTAATTTGTTAATATAAGTAAAGAGGTGGGGTTGATTTAGTGAAACCACCACAAAATTGTGAAAAAAACAGACAACACAAAAAAAAATAATAGGAAGAAAACGGGC
>CAYJIE010000064.1:12563-13017 GCA_964370145.1 uncultured Oscillospiraceae bacterium | reverse complement strand
GCTGTGACTTTCGTCACAGCACCTCTAATGTGTCAAAAAACCTGTCAACCGAATTAAAATTCTTCGGAAGAAAGGGGGCGACGGGGCGGAAACATCAGGTTTCCACCCGTTCAATAGAGTAAATGCACCACAAATGATGCATTTACGGATCACCCTCGCAAGGTTAAGCCCTCGCAACGAGGGCTTTGACTGTCAAGAAAGTCCTGAAAGCAAAGCTTGGGACTTTCTTAACAGTCTGAGAGGTGCTGTGACTTTCGTCACAGCACCTCTTGTTTATATTGATGGGTTTACATGCACCATGCAATGTTTTACAATTTCAAGCTTTTCTTCAATTTCATTGTGAATGTCAGCGGCAATATCATGCGCCTCGATTAAAGTGAGTGTATTGTCAACAGCGATTTCAACGTCGACATACAATCTGTTGGCATGTATCCTCGTCTGCAAAATATCAATA
>CAYJIE010000064.1:0-12553 GCA_964370145.1 uncultured Oscillospiraceae bacterium | reverse complement strand
CGACTGGCAGATAGTATAATATCTTTGATTTGCTTAACCGTCTCCGGCTCCGCGGCACGGTCAGTGAGCTTGTCGATGGAATCCTTTGCAATATCATAAGCGGCTTTTGCGATAAAAACTGCAATTATAATTGACGCGAGAGGGTCGAGCACGACAAAACCGAGCATAGCGCCCCCGATGCCGATAAGTGCGCCGACAGAAGAGAGGGCGTCACTGCGGTGATGCCAAGCATCTGCAAGCATTGCGCCTGAATTAATCTTCTTCGCCGCAATTTTTGTGTAGTGGTACATCCACTCTTTGACCACGATTGAGATAACAGCGGCAAAAAGCGCAAGTGCACTTGGGGCTTCGATTTCACCGAGAACTGCAAGCTTAATGTTCTCGACCCCTGACATACCGATTGTGAAGGCAGTGGCAAGGAGCATGGCGGATAGTATAAATGCGGCGACTGCTTCAAAGCGCTCATGACCATATTGATGGTCAGTGTCCGCATCTTTAGTTGAAATTTTAACACCAATCAAAACTACAAAAGTGGACAATATGTCGCTTGCTGAATGAACTGCGTCGGAAATCATGGCAGAGGAGCCACTGATTAAACCTGCAAAAAATTTGAAAATGCTTAGCAATAAATTTACTATAATGGTTATGAAGGAGACCTTTTTTGCTACTGCGTAATTTGAACTCATAAAATACCTCCTAGAAGAATTAATTATATCGCATATTAAATTATATGTCAAATTTTAAAAAAACTTAAAAAATAAAAATAACACTTGACAATTATATGTATTTATGCTACGATAATTGGTATCGTATAATTGGGCGAGTGTGCTCTAATTTCAAGGAGCAAATGTTTTTTGTGTAATATTACAGAAATTTTTCAATTATTTTTGTAATATTTGCATATGTTTGTCCAAAGCGGTGACTATTTTTGTCGCTATATGACAAAAAATGGCAGCAAATACAGGAATTGCCACGCAGAAATGCTTGGCGCGGTGTATGATAATAATACATTATTATATAATCTGCTCAACAAAGAGGAGGAAGAGAATGTCCAAAACCATTACACTCGGAAATAATCAAAGAGAGAGCTTTCAAAGAATTGATGAAATTCTTGAGATGCCAAATTTGATTGAAATCCAAAAAAAATCCTACGATTGGTTCGTGGAGGAGGGTCTCAAAGAAATTTACAGGGACCTGTCGAGCATTTCTGATTACACAGGTAATCTTGTGCTTGAATTTATCGACTATTCTTTGGATAAGAAATCTAAGTATGGTGTAACAGAATGTAAAGAGAGGGACGCGACATATGCGGGTGCTCTCAAAGTTCGCGTGCGACTTGTGAACCGTGAGACTGGTGAAGTAAAAGAGCAAGAAATTTTCATGGGTGATTTCCCACTTATGACTGATTCGGGTACTTTTATTATCAACGGTGCTGAGCGTGTTATCGTTTCGCAACTTGTGCGCTCACCCGGCATTTATTACGGGTTTGAGAAGGACGAGAAAAGCGGACAAATTCTCTACAACACTACAATAATTCCAAACAGAGGAGCATGGATTGAGTTCGAGACTGACATTTCGGGCGCATATTTCGTGCGTATTGATAAGAACAGAAAGCTTCCTGCGACTGTTCTGCTTCGCTCACTTGGAATTGCAACGGATGACGAGATTATTGATATGTTCGGCAAAAACGAATTTATCGGTTTGACAATGGACAAAGACCCCTCGAAAAGAGTAGATGAGGCTCTAATTGAGCTTTACAAAAAATTGCGTCCGGGAGAGCCACCGACAGTGGACTCTGCTCAGAGCTTATTGAACAATATGTTCTTTGATGCACATCGCTATGACCTAGCTAAAGTTGGCAGATACAAATATAATAAGAAGCTTGCGCTTGGGCTTAGAATCATGGGCAAGACACTTGAGCAAGATGTTGTATCACCATATACAGGAGAGATTCTGTTTACAAAGGGGACAACGCTGACAAAAGCACAGGCGCTAGAAATTGAAGCGGCTGGCGTTAGCACTGTCTATCTTCAAGTTGAGGACAATGTGGTTAAAGTGTTCTCTAATAATATGGTTGATTCAAAGAATTTTCTTGATTTTGATCCACTGGAAGTTGGCATCAAGGAGAAGGTATTTGCACCTGTTTTGTTTGAAATTTTGAACATGGAACTTGACGCTGATGCACTTAGAAAAGAGCTTGCAACAAGAATTGATGAGCTTGTACCAAAGCATGTCATTCGTGAGGATATTTTCGCATCATTTAACTATCTTGCATGCCTCAACTTCGGTGTTGGTGTACACGATGATATTGACCATCTTGGAAATAGACGTATTCGCTCGGTTGGTGAGCTACTTCAAAACCAATTTAGAATTGGACTGACAAGAATGGAGCGTGTAATTCGCGAGAGAATGACGACGCAAAATCTTGACATAATCACTCCACAAGCGCTTATCAATATCCGTCCTGTGGTTGCGGCGATTAAAGAGTTCTTTGGCTCAAGTCCGCTCTCACAATTTATGGATCAGACAAATCCGCTTGCAGAGCTAACTTGTAAAAGACGTCTATCAGCACTTGGCCCTGGTGGTCTTTCTCGTGACCGTGCAGGCATGGAAGTGCGTGACGTCCACTACACTCACTATGGTAGAATGTGCCCGATTGAGACACCTGAGGGACCTAATATCGGTCTGATTTCATATCTCTCAACATTTGCGAGAATTAATGAATATGGATTTATTGAGGCTCCTTACAGAAAAGTTACTGCTGATGGTGTTGTGACAGAAGAGGTCGAATTCATGACAGCGGATGTCGAGGATGACTATATCATAGCACAGGCGTCAGAGCCACTTGATGATGAGAACAAATTTGCAAACAAGCGTGTGGCTGCTCGTCATAGAGACGAAATCCTTGAGATTGAGAGAGACCGCATTGACTATATGGACATCTCGCCGAAAATGGTAATTTCCGTTGCGACAGCGATGATTCCATTCCTTGAGAATGACGACGCAAACCGTGCTCTTATGGGTGCGAACATGCAACGTCAAGCGGTGCCTCTACTAAGGACACAAAGCCCGATAGTCGGCACAGGTATTGAATATAAAGCGGCGGTTGACTCTGGTGTCTGTGTTCTTGCAAAACGTGCGGGAACAGTAAAACGAGTATCAGCTCGCAAAATCGTTGTCGATGTCGGTGGCGGTGAGACGGATTCATATGAGCTAATTAAATTCCTACGTTCTAACCAAGGAACATGTATAAATCAAAAGCCGATTGTTGTAGTCGGTCAAAAAGTCGAGCAAAATGAAGTGCTTGCAGATGGCCCATCTACTCAAAATGGTGAAATTTCTCTCGGTCGTAATGTTCTTATCGGATTTATGACTTGGGAAGGTTATAATTACGAGGATGCGGTGCTTCTAAATGAGCGCCTTGTAAGAGATGATATTTACACCTCAATTCATATTGAAGAATATGAGATTGAAGAGAGAGATACAAAGCTTGGACGCGAGGAAATCACGAGGGATATTCCAGGACTTTCAGATGATGCTAGAAAAGACCTTGATGCAAACGGTGTAATCAGAATTGGTGCTGAAGTTCGCTCGGGTGATATTCTAGTAGGTAAAATCACACCAAAAGGTGAGACAGAACTAACAGCGGAAGAGAGACTACTCCGAGCGATTTTCGGAGAAAAAGTTCGTGAAGTTCGTGATACTTCGCTTAAAGTGCCACATGGTGAAAGCGGTATCATTGTTGATGTAAAAGTGTTTGACCGTGAGAAAGGCGACGAAATGGCGCCTGGTATCAATAAAATCGTTCGCTGCTACATCGCACAAAAGAGAAAAATTTCAGTTGGTGACAAAATGGCTGGTCGCCATGGTAATAAGGGTGTCGTATCTCGTATTCTTCCACAAGAGGATATGCCGTTTCTACCTGATGGTCGTCCACTCGACATCGTGCTTAACCCACTTGGCGTTCCATCTCGTATGAATATCGGGCAAGTGCTTGAAGTCCACTTAGGGCTTGCGGCAAACGAGCTCGGTGTGAAAATCATGACTCCTGTATTCGACGGTGCTAAAGAGGAAGATATCGTTAATATGCTTGAGAAAGCAGGCTTTAGCCCAGACGGAAAAACAGTGCTGTATGACGGACGTACAGGTGAAGCATTCGACAATCCTGTTACAGTTGGTTATATGCACTTCCTAAAACTTGCCCATCTAGTTGACGATAAAATCCATGCTAGATCTAACGGTCCATACAGTCTTGTAACGCAACAACCACTCGGTGGTAAAGCGCAATTTGGCGGTCAGCGTTTCGGAGAGATGGAGGTTTGGGCACTTGAGGCATATGGTGCTGCATATACACTGCAAGAGATTTTGACAGTAAAATCCGATGATACAGTGGGACGTGTAAAAACATTTGAATCAATTGTCAAAGGCGAAAATGTTCCAAAACCGGGAATTCCAGAGAGCTTCAAGGTTCTCATTAAAGAGCTCCAGTCATTGGCTCTTGACTTTAAGGTACTTGGCAAAGATGACCAAGAGATTATCATGAGAGATGCGTTTGATGACGGCGATGACTTTGGATTTAATCCAGTTGCTGGCGCTGAAGACTTTGACGAAGACTATGTAGCTTCTGACGAAGAATTCGAGCAAGCTGGCTATGAGATTGAAGACGGAGAAGACTTCGACGATCGTGACATTGATTTCGACGACTTCGATGACGATGACGATGATGATATCGACGACGAAGATGATGACAACAATGACAACAATGACGGTGGGGACGAAGAATAAAGGAGGAGAGCATTTTGGAATACAACAGCGATTACAATACATTTGAGAGTATAAAAATCGGGCTGGCGTCTCCTGAGATTATCAGGAGTTGGTCAAAGGGCGAAGTTAAAAAACCCGAGACAATCAATTACAGAACGCTAAAACCTGAGCGAGATGGTCTTTTCTGCGAGAAGATTTTTGGACCCACAAAGGATTGGGAGTGTTTTTGCGGTAAGTACAAGAGACATAGATATAAAGGTAAGGTCTGCGAAAAATGCGGAGTTGAGGTGACACGCTCAAAAGTGCGCCGTGACAGAATGGGGCATATTGAGCTTGCTGTACCGGTATCGCATATTTGGTACTTCAAGGGAATTCCAAGCAGAATGGGACTTCTCCTTGACATCGCACCGAGAGTTTTGGAAAAAGTGCTCTACTTTGCGTCATATGTAGTAATTGATGCAGGGGATACACCGCTTACAAAAGGACAAGTGCTTTCTGAAAAAGAATTCAGAGATGCATATGAGAAATATGAGAATGACTTTAGGGCAGGTATGGGCGCTGAGGCGGTTAAAGAACTGCTTGCGAGCATTGACACAGAGGAGCTCTCAGAGAACCTAAAGAGAGAACTTGAGACAGCGACAGGTCAAAAGCGCTCAAGAATTATTAAAAGACTTGAAGCCTCTGAAGCATTTCGTTTGTCAGGGAACCGTCCGGAGTGGATGATCCTTGATGTAATTCCGGTAATTCCACCGGAAATTCGCCCAATGGTGCAACTGGACGGCGGAAGATTTGCGACATCAGACCTAAATGATCTATACAGACGTGTTATTAACAGAAATAATCGTCTAAAGAAACTTCTTGACCTATCAGCGCCTGATATTATCGTGCGCAACGAGAAGAGAATGTTGCAAGAGGCGGTTGACGCTCTAATTGATAATGGTCGTCGTGGTCGTCCTGTAACAGGGCCGAATAACCGTGCACTCAAATCACTATCTGATATGCTTAAAGGTAAGCAAGGTCGCTTTAGACAAAATCTACTCGGTAAGCGTGTTGACTACTCAGGACGTTCAGTTATCGTTGTAGGCCCTGACCTTAAACTATATCAATGCGGACTTCCAAAGGAAATGGCACTTGAACTATTCAAACCATTTGTAATGAGAAGACTTGAGGAAAACGGACTTGCACAGAATGTCAACGGCGCAAAGAAACTTGTTGCAAGAGCTACAACAGAGGTTTGGGATGTGCTTGAGGAAGTAATAAAAGAGCATCCTGTTCTTCTAAACCGTGCACCGACGCTGCACAGACTTGGAATTCAAGCATTTGAGCCTGTTTTGGTTGAGGGTAGAGCGATTAAGCTTCACCCACTTGTGTGTACTGCATATAATGCGGACTTTGACGGTGACCAAATGGCTGTCCATGTTCCGCTGTCAGCTGAGGCGCAAACTGAGGCTCGTTTCCTCATGCTATCAGCGAATAATCTGCTAAAACCACAAGACGGAAAGCCTGTAACAGTACCTTCACAAGATATGATTTTGGGTGCGTACTATCTAACATTGGTGCGCCCTGAGCTAAATGATGCAAGAGGCGGACATCCAAGAGCATATTCGTCTGTAAACGAGGCTATGCTTGCATATGCAAGCAAGGAAGTCGAGCTACATGCACCGATTAAAGTGCGTATGGAGAAAGAAATTGACGGAGTGCTTAAGACAAAACTAGTTGAGTGTACAATCGGTCAAATCATCTTCAATGAGCCAATTCCACAGGATATTGGATTTGTTGACAGAAGTAATCCTGACAACGAGTTTAATTTCGAAGTAACTTTTGCGGCGACAAAGGGTAAGCTGGGTGAAATCGTTGACAGATGTATTAGAAAACATGGCTTTGCACGCTCTGCTGATGTTTTGGATAAGATCAAAAATCTAGGGTTTAAGTATTCAACACAAGGTGCGATTACCGTATCTGTTGATGACATGAAAGTTCCTGAGGAGAAAGTGGAACTTCTAAGCAAAGCGGAAGAAAATGTAGAAGTTATCACGAAGAAATACAAAAGAGGACTTCTCTCCGAGCAAGAGAGATATGAATCTGTTATCAAGACTTGGGAGAAAACAACCGAGGATGTAACAGATGCGCTTAGCAAGAACTTCGACAAAAACAATCCTATCTTTATGATGGCTGACTCAGGTGCTCGTGGTAGTATCAAACAAATTCGTCAACTTGCTGGTATGCGTGGACTTATGGCGAATACGTCGGGTAAGACAATCGAGGTACCGATTCGTTCAAACTTCCGTGAGGGACTTAGTATTCTTGAGTATTTCATATCATCTCGTGGTGCTCGTAAGGGTCTTGCCGATACGGCGCTTAGAACGGCTGACTCAGGATATCTAACGAGAAGGCTTGTTGACGTTGCGCAAGATGTAATCATCCGTGAAACAGATTGTGGAACTACTGACGGCGTATGGGTAAGTGATATCAAAGAGGGCAAGGCTATCATCGAGGCTGTTCAAGATAGAATTGTCGGACGTTATTTAACTGAAGATTTCAATGATGAAAATGGTAATGTTCTAATTCCTAAGACAAAACTTATGAATAGAGCTGATGCTGATTTGATTGTAAGCACAGGTGCTTTGGGTATCAATGTGCGCTCTGTACTCACTTGTAAAGCACCTAGAGGTGTTTGCGCAAAATGCTACGGTGAAAACCTTGCAAGCGGCGTAGAGGTCAGCATTGGTGAGGCAGTTGGTATCATTGCGGCGCAATCAATCGGTGAGCCGGGTACACAGCTTACTATGCGTACTTTCCATACGGGTGGTATTGCGACGAAAGAGGATATCACGCAAGGTCTACCTCGTGTCGAGGAGTTGTTTGAGGCAAGAAAACCAAAAGGCTCTGCAGTTATCTCGGAAATCGATGGTGAAGTCAGCCTTGAAGAAAGTGATAAGATCAAGAAAATCATCGTTACAAATAATGAGGACGGTGACAGAAGAGAATATCAAATTCCGAAAGAGTCAGATATTAGAATTGAAGACGGTGTGACACTCAAAACAGTTAAAGCCGGACAACAGCTAATTGACGGGAATATCAATCCAAGTGATCTAATGCGAGTTTCAGGCGTTGAGGCGGCTCAAAATTATCTCATCCGTGAAGTTCAAAAAGTTTATCATCTGCAAGGTGTTGCGATTAGCGATAAGCATATCGAAGTTATCGTTCGTCAAATGCTTAGAAAAGTCAAAATCGAGGAGGCGGGATCAACAGGCTTGCTACCAAACTCTGTTATTGATAGAGTTGAATTTGACAGAAGTAATGCAGAAATTCAATCAAGAATTGACCTTGGCGAAGAGGGTATTGTCATTGCAGATTCAACCCCTGTACTACATGGTATTACAAAGGCGTCACTTGCAACTGACAGCTTCTTGTCAGCGGCTTCCTTCCAAGAGACAACTAAGGTTCTCACAGAGGCGGCGATTAAAGGTAAGAGTGACCCACTACTTGGGCTCAAGGAAAATGTTATCATTGGTAAGCTGATACCTGCGGGTACCGGTATGACTAAATATCAAGAGACAGATGTTAGAAAAATTTCAATTATTGAATAAGCTTTAATAAGAAAATCCGAGTAATTGCGATTGCAATTACTCGGATTTTGGTGAAAAAATGAGGGAATTATGGATAATAGGAAACATAATAGTATAAGAGATATGGCATATATCGCAATGTGTGCAGCGCTAATTTCGGTATGTGCTCTAATCACTGTGCCACTACCTGCGGTTTCATTTACAATGCAGACTTTTGGCGTGTTTGCAACCTTGAACATTCTTGGCGGTAAGAGGGGCACAATCGCAATTGCTGTATATATTGCTATCGGTGTGCTTGGTTTGCCGGTTTTCGCTGGTTTTAACAGCGGAATGTCAGCTCTCCTTGGCCCGACCGGTGGATATCTATGGGGTTTTATTTTGCAAGGGCTTGTCTTCATGCTTGTTACAAAGTTTTTCAAAGATGGGACTGCAACATTGTATATCGCGAATATCGCAGGACAAATTGTCTGCTACACGAGTGGCACAATCTGGTTTGTATATGTCTATGCTCAAAACGGAAACCCCATTGGTTTTGGCGCAGCACTCATGGCTTGTGTCGTCCCATTCATAATACCGGATTTGATGAAATTGGCACTTTCAGTTGGAATTTCAAAAAGAGTGAAGTCAGCGCTTACTAATATGGGGATTACTCTGGTGATGTAGTTGATGAAGATTGGTGCCTGCATGCAAAAATATGCAGTTATAATAGGGTTAATAGCACTATTTATGCAATGAAATTGAATAAATTTAATTTTATGCAATTTGACAAAATCTATTGACTTTTTTTGTAAATTTTGCTACAATATTTGAGTACGCAATTTTACCAAGTGATTTTTCTGCAATGAGAGGACCAATATGCACGATTTAAGAAAAATGAATAAAGTTGTCGGAATAAAGCAAACTAAGAAAGCCATCATGGAAAATGTTGCTAAACGAGTGATTGTCGCAGAAGACGCAGACCCACAGGTTATTGTCCCGATTGTGGAGCTTTGTAAGGAGATGGGCGTTGCTGTTGAGAGATTTGACTCCATGCAAGAACTTGGTGCACTGTGTGAAATTGAAGTGTCGGCGGCAGTAGTTTGTGAGATTATCTGATGTTAACGGTTTAACCGTTGATATATAAAATTTTGAGAAAGGAGAAAATAATGACATTAAACCAATTAGTTAAACAAGGAAGAGAGAAAGCGGTTAAGAAATCAACTGCTCCTGCGCTTCAAAAAGGTCTAAACACACTTAGAAAAAAGGCGACTGATCAATCAGCACCTCAAAAGCGTGGCGTCTGCACATCTGTAAAGACAATGACACCTAAGAAGCCAAACTCAGCTCTTCGCAAAATTGCCAGAGTTCGTCTTTCAAACGGAATTGAAGTAACTGCTTACATTCCAGGCGTTGGACATAACTTGCAAGAGCATAACGTTGTACTAATTAGAGGCGGAAGAATTAAAGACCTCCCTGGTGTGCGTTATCACATCGTCAGAGGTTCACTTGACACACAAGGCGTTAATAATCGTCGTCAAAGCCGCTCAAAATACGGTACAAAGAGACCAAAACCAGGCGCTGCCGCTAAGTAATTTGCGGACATGCCGAAGAAATGATGCTAATCCGAAAGGTATTTATATATAATGCGCTTCACAAAGCGCACTGCGCTCCATAAGAGTGCGGTGGGGCGTGCCCCTTGTAAGCCTTCGGTGCAGCCGGGAGCGAAAGCTTTCGAGTACCTATGATATCAATTATATGAAGGAGGGAAGACCGTGCCGAGAAGAGGTTCAGTCCCCGCAAGAGACGTACTACCCGATCCTATGTATGGTAGTAAACTTGTAACAAGACTAATTAACAACATTATGTATGATGGCAAAAAAGGTGTAGCACAAAAAATTGTGTATGATGCATTTGAGACCATCAAAGAGAAGACTGGCAAGGAGCCACTTGAAGCTTTTGAAGCTGCAATTGAGAATATCATGCCTGCTCTTGAAGTAAAAGCACGCCGTGTAGGTGGTGCAACTTATCAAGTTCCAATGGAGGTGCGTGCTGAAAGACGTCGTACTCTTGGTTTGCGCTGGTTGACGACTTACAGTCGTGCAAGAAGCGAGAGAACAATGAGCGACAGACTAGCAGCAGAAATCATGGATGCACTAAACAACACAGGTGGAGCTGTTAAGAAAAAAGATGATACCCATAGAATGGCAGAGTCTAACAAGGCTTTTGCGCATTACAGATACTAAGGAGGATATATGGCAAGAGAGTGTTCGTTGGAACTTACCAGAAATATTGGTATTATGGCTCATATCGATGCCGGAAAAACCACAACAACCGAGCGTATCCTCTTTTACACAGGTATAACGCACAAAATTGGTGAAGTTCACGAAGGTGCGGCTACCATGGACTGGATGGAGCAAGAACAAGAGCGTGGTATTACAATTACTTCCGCTGCAACAACTTGCTCATGGAATAAACATCGTATCAATATCATTGACACACCTGGACATGTTGACTTTACAGTTGAGGTTGAGAGATCACTTCGTGTACTCGACGGTTCAGTAACAGTATTCTGTGCTAAGGGTGGCGTTGAGCCACAATCTGAGACAGTATGGCGTCAAGCTGATAAATACCGTGTTCCGCGTATGGCATATGTAAACAAAATGGACATTATGGGTGCTGACTTCTATCGAGTCGTTGACATGATGAAAGATCGCCTAAAATGTAATGCTGTACCAATCCAACTTCCAATTGGTTCAGAGGACACCTTTACAGGAATTATTGACCTTGTTCAAATGAAGGCTTATGTCTACTATGATGACAAGGGAAATGATATCAGAGAGGAAGAAATTCCTGCTGATATGCTAGAAAAAGCAAAAGAGCACCGTGTTGGAATCCTTGAGGCAGTTGCCGATGTGGATGACGCACTTATGGAAAAATATCTGATGGAAGAAGAGATTTCGGTTGACGAAATCAAGAGCGCAATCAGAAAAGCTACAATTGAAAACCTTATGGTTCCTGTAATTTGCGGAACATCATATAGAAATAAGGGCGTTCAAAAGCTTCTTGATGCTGTAATTGATTACATGCCTTCTCCACTTGATATCGAGAGCATTAAGGGTGTACACCCTGACACAGGTGAAGAGCTTGCGCGTCATGCAGATGACAGTGAGCCATTCTCAGCTCTCGCATTTAAGATCATGACAGACCCATTTGTAGGACGTCTATGCTTTATCCGTGTTTACTCAGGTAGTGTTAAAAAGGGTAGCACAGTTCTTAACTCAGTTAAGGATGATAAGGAGAGGATCGGACGTATTCTTCAAATGCATGCTAATGACAGAAAAGATATCGAAGAGGTTTACTCAGGTGATATCGCCGCTGTCGTAGGTTTGAAAAATACAACAACAGGTGACACACTTTGTGTTGACAATGCGCCTGTAATTCTTGAGAGCATGGAATTCCCAGAGCCGGTTATCGCGGTTGCTATTGAGCCAAAGACAAAAGCGGGTCAAGAGAAAATGGGTATTGCACTTTCAAAACTCGCAGAGGAAGACCCTACCTTTAGAGCATATACAGATGAAGAGACAGGTCAAACAATCATAGCGGGAATGGGCGAATTGCATCTTGAAATCATTGTTGATAGACTCTTAAGAGAGTTCAAAGTTGAGGCAAATGTCGGTAACCCACAAGTTGCTTATAAAGAGACAATTAAGAAACTTGCGGATGTTGACCATAAATACAGCCGTCAATCGGGTGGTAAAGGTCAATATGGACATGTTAAAATCAAAGTTGAGCCAAATGAGAGTGGAGCTGGATACTTGTTTGAGAACAAGGTTGTCGGCGGTGCTATTCCAAAAGAGTACATCGGTGCGGTTGACCAAGGTATCCAAGGCGCAATGCTTTCTGGTGTTCTTGCAGGCTACAATGTAGTTGACGTTAAAGTTACACTTTATGATGGTTCTTACCATGAAGTTGACTCATCAGAGATGGCGTTTAAGATTGCCGCTTCAATGGCATTCAAAGAGGCTTGCCGCAAGGCTAACCCAATTCTAACAGAGCCTATTATGAAGGTTGTTGTTACTGTACCTGAGGATTATATGGGCGACGTTATCGGCGACCTAAACTCAAGACGTGGTCAAATCGCAGGTATGGAAGCAAGATCAGGCGCTCAAGAAATCACTGCACATGTTCCGCTTTCAGCAATGTTTGGATATGCTACTGACCTTCGTTCAAGAACACAAGGT
>CAYJIE010000063.1:0-14481 GCA_964370145.1 uncultured Oscillospiraceae bacterium | reverse complement strand
ATTGACAAAGTGTTAACGATTAATATAAAGAGCAACAAATTAAAAATTGAGATTTTTAATTTGTATTCGAGCGTATAATCTACGTCGAAGTTTGTTTGTTTATTTGATTTTCAGGAGGTGTCCACAATTATGACTATTGATTTAACTACATTGTTATTTTTAGTTTCTTTAATTACAATGTTTGCCTATCAATTTTCAACTTTTTCATATGCGACAAATTTGCTTGTGGGCGGAAATAGAAAACCTTGCACATTCGCACTGCTCGCTTTTGTGAATACAATGATTTTTGCAGTAGCTCAATATATACAACTACCATTATATGCAATTATGTCAACCTTTTTTATAGTGCTTATAATAGAATTTAAGCTTATATCAAAAACAGATATCATACAGATAATTTGCGGAGCTTCAATATTCGTGTTGCACATATCCGCACTTGCCACACCACTAGTCATGATTTTTAGTAATGTCTTAAAAATTGATCCTATCCAACTCACTTCCGTGTCGTTCTATGACCATATTATTGTAATAATAATATGCGTAGTTTTGTCTTTCGCACATGAAGTTGTAAAAAAATATATAGACAACAACTCCATACAGCGGGTGACTGTAAAGAGCGGACATTCCACCATTTTGCTCGCTTCAATTATTCTTATTGTCTTTTTTCAAATTGTTCATTCTGCAATAATCGTTAACGATGCTATATATCCTCAGCAAATATTGCTGTCGCTAGCTGTTTCATTTGGATCATTGCTGCTTTTTTACCTGTTCTTTTTATACGCTATCAATCTAATTGATGCAAGCCTCTATAAGAGATATTCCGATAAGGCTTTAGGCGAGCAAAGGAAAATATCTGAGCAGGAAAGAACTCTACTCATCAAAATTGAAAGAGATGAGCTCACTGGCGTTTTCAACCGCAGATATATTATGAATGTGCTCGAAGAGCTCTGCAAAGTGGATAGCTCTGACGAAGCATTTTATGTTTTGTTTATAGATGTTAATGCCTTGAAATATACAAATGATACATATGGACACAAAGCTGGCGATAGGCTTATTATCAAGATTGCTCAAGCAATTGTAAACTCTTTGCGCGAGGATGATATTGTGTCTCGAATTGGCGGCGATGAGTTTTTGGTTGTTATGTCGCAATTTCAAGACGAATACCATGATAATATCATCGCTAGAATAAAGCGCAATATTGAACAGCAAGACAAATCTGAGGAATTTTTGATTTCCGCAAGTATTGGCTCAATATATGTTGATCAACAAGTAAAAGAAAAAGGGGTAAACTATATTCTTTCAGCAGCCGATGAAAACATGAGAGAAAACAAAGCTCAATTTTATAAAAAGAGGGGGGCTGATTCTTAATGATTACATTGTTGTCCGCGTTGTTAGTATTTGTATTTATCGCTTATCACTATACTTATTTTTCATACTGCACTTATATTTTTAATATAAATAAATTCCCAAAATTTGAAGGAATTGCTTGCGGTCTTATCAATTTTTCTTTTTGGTTGGTTTATATTTTTTATGTTCCTATCAACTTTGAAGCGGCTGCCATTTTGTTATATGCATTCCTCCTATTGATAGAAGCAAAAATTGTTTTCAAGGCTAATTTTATTCAAATGCTTTTCATTTCCATCACATTTACCATTAATCTATTTGCAAAAAGACTGGCTGTATTGGCAATCGTAGCCCTTCTCAACAATGGAATTATAGTCGATGTTATGAACGATGTTGAATACACCATTTTGGTTGCTATAATCTGCTTTGCAGTTTCGGTTTCAACAATTGGATTTGCAAGAAAAACAATACCGAGAAACTCTTTGGATACAATACTTTCAGACAATAAAAATCTCGCTTTCTTAACTATGGCATATTCAATCCTCTTTTTTACTTTGTTTGCATTTTTACTGACAATAGATGTAGATGCCGGCAGGTCTCTATTATATCACTATGCCATATTAGGCCTTGTCACTATTAACGCATTTGCCGTTTTTATTATCTTTGCCTACAATCTTGCAGAGCTTAGAATTCAAACCGAAACATATAAAAGATTGAGTCTAAAAAATACTGAGGACTTAGAAAAAATCAAAAATTTGGAGCAGGTTGCCATAAGAGATACCCTCACCTATCTTTATACGAGGGATTATGCAGATGAGCTAATTCAAAAAATGATAGACGACAAAGAATTTTTTTTCGTGGCTTTTGTCGACCTTGACGGGCTTAAAACTGTGAATGATGTTCATGGGCATGAAGAAGGTGACTTTTACATCAAAACCGTGGCTGATATTTTGCAAGACTACTTTAAGGAAAATACCGTATGTAGATATGGTGGTGATGAAGTCGTTATTGTTGGCACTTGTAAAGCAGAAGATGAGACAGTAAAAAAACTGGTTCAAAGTTATAAGGCTGTTGTAAGTATTCCAAAACAGTATAATAAAACATACACTACATCTATAAGTTACGGGGTTGCGTTTAAGCGTCCAAATGAAGTTATTACTGCCTCAGAGCTTATCGCTGTTTCCGATTCCAGAATGTATGAATTGAAGAAAAGCAATAAGAAACATCGCAAGGTGGTTTCAGTAAAAGCATAACACAACCATTATAAAGGGTTTTGTTTCTATTATATCTTCAAATGACATTCACCTCTATCATACTATATAGCATTAAGCACCCCTTGCTGTGATAACCCACAGCAAGGGGTGCTATTTATTATACGGTGCGGCAGTATCTATAACAACAAAACCGCATTAGAGTTTCCCCGACTAACGCACCTTCAGTCTTAACTTTTCCCAAAGATAAGTCAACCCTTGTAAAAGCTCTTCCTCCAATTTCAACTTAAATAATCGCTATATTCGGATTTTGCAGGTAAGCCTCATTGACTAGAGCACTTTTGACAAAAACGCTTGCAGTCTTGGACTCTCAGGGCTTCCAAAAAATTCCTTAGGCGGCTTATCCTCCTCGATCATTCCATCATTTATAAAAATGACACGATTTGACACTTCTTTTGCGAAACCCATTTCATGGGTGACAACTATCATCGTCATCCCCTCTTTTGCAAGCTCAGTCATTACTTCAAGCACCTCGCCCACCATTTCGGGGTCTAGCGCTGATGTTGGCTCATCAAACATCATTATATCAGGGTTCATTGCAAGCGCACGCACAATTGCCACACGCTGTTTTTGTCCACCTGAAAGTGAATTTGGATTTACATGAGCCTTCTCTTCAAGTCCGACACGCTTTAACAAAGCCATCGCCTGCTCTGCCGCCTCTTCTTCAGAAATTTTCTTTAACACCGTGAGGGCGATTGTAATATTCTTGATAACTGACATATTTGGAAATAGGTTAAATTGTTGAAATACCATGCCTATTTTTTGTCTATGTGTGTTTATATTCACTTTTTTATCGGTAATATCTACCCCTTCAAAAAAAATATTGCCGCCCGTTGGCTCCTCGAGCAAGTTTAAACAGCGTAAAAATGTGCTCTTTCCTGAACCCGAAGCCCCAACAATCGCAACTACCTCGCCTCGTTTGAACTCCGTAGAAATATCCTTAAGCACATGCAAAGAGCCGAATTTTTTGTCAAGGTTTTCAACTTTTAATATTGTATCATGCATTCTTAAACTTCCTCTCCGCAAAATCAAGCAATCTGCCCATTGTGAATGTGAGCATATAGTATAAAATCGCTGCAATACCGAATGACTCAAGTGATGCATATGTAACAGCGCGCACATCTCCCGCTCTAAATGTAAGCTCATGCAGCCCGATTACCGATGCAACAGAGCTCTCTTTTATGATTGTGACAAATTCATTTCCAAGTGCTGGCAAGATATTCTTTATAGCCTGTGGTAATATTACAAGTTTCATTGACTGTGCTTGACTAAAACCCATTGCCCTTGCCGCTTCGGTTTGCCCTTTGTCTACCGCTTGAATTCCTGCTCGGATGATTTCGGCAACATATGCACAGCTGTTAAGACTCATCGCAACGACTCCCGCCATGAAGCGATCTGAACCTGAAATAAACGCTATTTCAGGAAATCTAATCCCGATTTGTGGCAGACCGTAAAACAGAAACATGAGTTGAATTAACAGCGGCGTACCTCTGATAAAATCAATATATGCCACTGCAGGAAATCGCAGTATCCACGACTTGCTCATTCTTGCAAACGCCATGAATACGCCAAAGAAAGACCCAATTAACACTGAGAAAAATGATATGACGACGGTATTTTTAATACCATCAATAAAAAATGCACTGTACTCATTAAAGAGCCTGAACATCTCTGAAATAAATTCCATAGTGATGCTTTCCATTCCGCCGAAAATAATCGGCACTTGTTTATGATTTTAAATTTGATATGTTTCAAGGAGAGAAGCGAACACTTCTCTCCTATAATTCTTCTTAGCTGCTAAGAGAATTTGCAAGTTCTACCGCATCTGCATATGCTTGCTCAAATGATCCGTCTGCAAGCACTTCTGCAATTACTTTGTTTGCAACTTCAGTAAGTGCATCATAATCTTGGTGAAGTATGCACGCTTTTCCAAAAAGTCCGTCCTCAGGATCGAATTGGAAGTTTGCCGCAACAATATCTTCATTTGATTCTATGAAAGAAAGTCCGACTTCCTCATCAATAACAAGTCCTGCAATGTTTTTATTCGCAACTTCAAGTACAAGCTCTGGATATTTTGCTAGTTCAAACAGCTCTGCATCAGGAAATGCTTTCAATACGAGTTGCGATTGAACAGTGCCTTTTTGTGAGCCAACTTGCTCACCCGCAAATGTTGATTCTGGACCGTATACATCATAGTTATCCTTGTGGATAAGCACGAGTTGTTCATTTGTTTGATAGATATCTGTGAAATCTATAACTTTTGCACGCTCTTCAGTGTGAGTAAATGCCGCAATTCCAATGTCAACTTGTTGTGCCTCAACCGCAGGAATAATTCCGTCAAAAGCCATGTCAACAATTTCAAGCTCTACTCCGAGCTCCTCCGCTATCCTCTCAGCAAGCCAAATGTCACAGCCGACATAATTTGCGTCTTTGTCCTTAAACTCGAAAGGTGGGTATTGCGCCTCTGTCCCAATAACAAGTTTGCCATCTGCTTTAATTTGATCAACAATGGTGAGCTCTGCCGCATCGTCAGCTACATCACCTGCATCTGATGCTCCTGCGCTTGCTGAACCGCTTGCATCATCTCCCGATGAACATGCCGCAAAAGATGTCATAAGTGCAAGTGCTAACATAATTAATAATAGTTTTTTCATTTTTTCTTTCTCCTTAAGTGTTTTTGTTATATGCATTATTATACACGCATCACACCCATTTGTAAAGTGAAATTTTGCAAATTTATGCAATTTCATGCATTTTTATGAAAAAACCTACTTTATCGCTCTCTTTTTTGTGCATATTTATACTACATTTTGATATTTATGCTTTAATTCGTGGTATTGTTGTGCTACCATTCTTTACAATTCTTACTGTCTTGCCTGTAATATCAAGCTCTTTTTGCAATTCATTTGCATCTTTATAAACCTTGATCCCCATTGCTGCAGCGTCATTTTCATCAAGTTCAGACACCAGAATAATGTTATACCGCTGGGCTTGTTCGCAATTTAGATAAAACACATAGCCAGGAATTGTGAAGTTCTCACGCAGGGTTTCATCGAGAGTCCCTTCTTTTAGCGGCTTTAGCCAATCAAAGTATTCCGCAGGCCCTCCGCCATCTATGCATTGCATAAATATAATAAGTGTACCGCCTATTTTAAGTCCGCCCTCTACATTATCTATCGTCTTTGTGCCCTGATAAAACGACATATCTTTAGGATAACCGCCGCTTGAAGTTATCAGTACATCAGCTTGCTCGCTAATTTCAACCTCATAACATTCGCTCACTGCTTTACACGCTTTAAGCCAAGATTTCTCGTAATGACCGGCAAATAAATATGCAAGTTTCATGTCGGCATTCATCACTAAGTTAAGCATATACACATCACTCACCATCTTCACCGCTTCGAGCATATCCTCATTTAGTGGATTATTCGCAAGCACACCATTTCCAATTAGGGGATTAGAACGCTCCTCAAGAGGATGTAGGGAATGTGCATGATTTTGTTTAATCGACTCCAATGCCGCAACACCCGGAAGTATGCTCTTTCTTCCGCCTCCGTACCCTGCCATGACATGATGAGTTGCAGCGCCAATGCAAATCACCTTGCGACTCACAACTTCGGGGTGGATTTTTACGTCAGTCCCTCTCGTCGTCGTACCTATATATACAAGATCATCTGCAGTACAGTCATGGTTAAGCGTTTTAATTCTATCAAAAATCTCTTTTGTCACAAGGGTTTGGAGCTCTTTTTCATCTCCGCCCTCATGTGTCCCATTGGCAATCACGATTACTATATCGTCATCGTGCACGCCGCATTTTTCATTTAAGTACGAGACTACATGAGGCACAACAAGATCTTGTCGCATCCAAAACCTTGACATATCTGAAACTACAAGGCAAATTTTATCGCCTGTTTTTGCCCAATCACAGAGCTTTTTCTCCTCGACAGGCTCGTCAAAGGAACTATATACCGCCTCTTTTATATTATCAATAGCCTTTACTTCATTCGACTTCAAATCACATATTATCTGCTCCTCATCGAGCATCAAACTTGCATAATCTTTCGCATATTTGAATTTATACTCTTTTATCTTTGGCATAAATATTCTCCTTTAGACTTGATTTTTCTATAATTATACATCTACTATGCCATATTGTCAAGCAAAAAGTTATGCTCAGTTTACAATAATTTTTCCGCACCTGCATATAAACTAAAGTACTTTCCTTTTTGTCGCAAGAGTTCCTCATTTGTGCCGCTCTCGATTATCTTGCTAATGCCCCTTCAATACGAAACCTATATGACGTCAATATCCTTATTTCGCATTTTTATTACGCTCTCTAATTGTTGACATAAAAACCTGTGCAAAAATGTGTTTGATGAATATACAATAATTATAAACATTCCTATGGATACCTTAATTTGTTTTATGAAAGCAAGACTTAAGGTAAAATCATTATTATTCCCTCTTGAAAAAACACTGAAAATTTTGATATAATATTCTTTACTGTATACTGTAACCTTTTTGGATTAAATCCTACTATATAGGTGAGAGACAAAATACAAACTGATTTTGGAGAAATTTATTATGAAAAAACTACTTATGGCTTTACTTGTGGGGACGATGACAATTACCCTTTTAACTGCTTGCAGCGAGCAAGCATCACCTACCGATAGCGAGGGACAAGATGTTTCAAAAGGAAATTCAACTGATGCGCCAACTATATCCGCTGAAGGCTCCGTTGCTGTTTTCAGAGGCATTATCGAGGAGATAAGTGATGACACTGCTATTGTCATTCCTAATGATAGCGAGGAGCACATTTTATCTTCTGGCGATAAAGTAACAGTAAATTTATCTGTTGCCGATAATAAATTTGTAGTGGGCGATGAGGTTGTGGTGTATTATACAGGAGAAATCATGGAATCTTACCCTTTGCAGATTAATACCGTTGATGTGGGGTTTGTAGCGGAATTTGAATCAGCAGTAGCTGAATACAACTTAGAGGACTCTGATATCAAAACTGCCGAGCTCTTGCCTACTGCAAAAATAGCAATAAACATTGAGGGTTTTGTTGTGGCGGTTGAAGGAAACAAAATCACTCTTGACAGTGGAAAAATTGTGCTAATCACCGATGAGACGGTGTTTGAAACCGAGAATGTTGGGAATTTTATCCCAGTTGATGATGATATTGTAGTTGGTAACTTTATACAAGGATTTACTTTAGGCGATGCAGATGCCGCTGAAGTTATTGCCGATTTTATAAGTTCAAATGGGATTATCGAAATGCCCACAGAAAATCCTGTGGCTAATGATAATTCTTCTATAATAGATACCGAAATCATCATAAATGTCACAGAGGATTATGACGGAACACTAACAAAAGAACTCGTTGATTTAGGTGTTGTTTCGGTTGAAAATATTTTTGACTTGAACGAAACGGTTATGTACGTTATAACAACCAAAGAGCCCGTTGAAAATATTATAGAAAAATTAGAAAAACTAAGCTATGTAAATTATGCTGAGTATAACCAAGTGGTTTCAATCGCACATTAATATATAAACAGGAGGTGCTTTGTGGAGGACATAAAAATATTAGAGCTTTTTGAAGCACGAGATGAAACCGCATTGCTCGAAACATCGCAAAAATACGGAGCCTATCTCCTCAAAATTTGCATGAATATATTAAGGATTAGAGAGGATAGTGAGGAATGCGTAAATGACACATATAGTACCGCGTGGAACAAAATCCCGCCTGAAAAGCCGCTGAAATTCCTGCCTTTTCTTGGGAGGATTACAAAGAATATTGCACTAAATCGCTATGATTACCTAACAGCAGCTAAGCGGAACACTCATTTTGACAGTGTCCTTTCCGAGCTATCCGACATAGGAAGTGATGATATTTTTGAAAGCATTTCTGAAAAAGAGCTGTCAAAAAGCATTAGTAATTTTCTTAGAAACTGTGATGAAAAAACAAGAAATATCTTTATTCGCCGATATTGGTACAATGATAAAATTGAAGATATATCAAAGATGTTTGGGATTAGCGTTGGCAATGCAAAGGTGATACTTTCAAGAACTCGTGCTAAACTAAAATCTCATCTTGAAAAGGAGGGATATACATTATGAGAAGGCTTTATAGTGCAATTAACAACATAGATGATGATTTAATCGAAAGCGCCGCCAAAATCACAACAATAAAGGGCATCCCCTTTAGAAGATATCTTTCCATCGCCGCTTGTTTTGCTGTGATTATTGGAGCAGTAGCTGTTTACAATAATAACACACAATATTCGCCCATTGATTTAACTGAGAGGATTGTTGTTGAAAATTCCGGCTCCTCCACTGCTGAATCATCAGGCTTGCCTGAAATTTCCGGCTCAATCGCCGCTGATATGGTAGTTAATATTGAGGGTATCATCACAGAAGTTAGCAAGGACGGTCTTAGTTTTGAGCTTGACAGTGACAAGTGGGTCTATATTACTGATGAAACTATAATCGGTAAAACTTGCACGAGTTTAGAGGAAAAGGACCGCCTGTTCTTTGAGCCGACTTTTAGGGTTGGCAACTCTATTGCTGGGTTTACAGAAGATGAGAGTTCTATAAAAATAGAAGCTTATGCGATATATACAAACTGGAACTGGGAAAACCCTATAAAGTAGTCCTTGTTGACATCCCAAAAAAGTGCGACTAAAATAGTCGCACTTTTTATTTTTACTCTTGACTCTCACTCTGTGATTTTATTATAGATTTGCATGCTGATTTTCTGTGCACTTCACTAAATCTGCCTTCTCTACCAAAAGTTGCTTGCATTAAGACGATTTTCACAAAGAGCATGGAGCAGACCTTGCCTATCTATAATCTGCAACACTCTCCTCGTTGCATGGTCGAAAAGCAAAAACATTTTAAGCAGCAAAACTTTTACACATATCTTTTATTGACGGAGCATTATTACAGCATAATGCCTGCAATTAAGTCAAATACTCCCAATAGTGCAAGCGCGCCTACGATAAATAAGAATGCTACTGCCCATGCAAAAAACTGCACAAAACACGCATTTGTTTGGGTTTCGTCAAATCGAGAATCCACAGTCATCGCAGAGATACACATTGAACCACCACTTGAGAATGGGCTTATCCCTGCGATTGAAGCACCATATGCGATTGCAGAAATTATTGTGGCGCCGTTCACTGTTCCCCCAAGTGAATTTACAAGTTCAGGCACGGTTGGCATCAAAGTCGGATATACTACACCGAAGCTTGAGCTAAACCAACTCATCATTCCTGCTGTGATCCCCATAATACTAGCGGCTGTGCTCTCATTCATGATAGATGCAAGCATATCAGACAGGAGTGTTATGCCTCCCATTTGGTTGATTACTACCATAAGAAGTCCAACACCACCGACAAGCACCATCGTGCCCCATGGCATTGTGCGAATTGTCTCTTTTTCGTTCCCAATTCCAAGGAGGAGCAACACAATTCCGATAAACATACAAGCAAGGGCTGTGTTTACTCTAAATCCGACTACTAAAATTACCATTGCAATAATGCTTGCAAGACAAATATTTTGCTCTTTATTAAATTTAGGCAATGTAGCAGTTTTATCAATTTTATCTGCTTTCCACCCTTTATAGTAGATAAAGCAAGCCATTGTGCAGACGAAAGCAGCCACAATTCCGCACACAGTCACATATGAAGTGAGCCCTGAATATCCCTGTTGTGCTCCAATGTCTGCGAGCCACACACCCTCGGGTGTAAACGGTGAAATACGCCCTGCGCAAAGACCTGCAAATGCGGGAAGCGCATATAGCATTGGGCTTACATTAGCTTCAAATGCGATTGGAATACTTAGAATACAAACCATAACGGCAGGAACCGCACCGGGGCCTACATATGATACCGTAAATCCGAGCGCCATTAGGAAAAACGGAATTAACCAGCGCTGTTTACCGGCAATTGCAATGCCCTTTTTCGCAAGCAACTCCACAACTCCAGTTTGATTTATGATTGCAAACCAGAATGTGATTCCCAAAATGCTGACAAATGTTGTAGCGCTAAAACCCTTAATTATATCCGAATCGGAAATTCCCCCAATGCGGCCAAGCACCATAGATAATCCCATTGCAACAAAACCGACATTCAATTTTTTCTTAAATCCAATGAAAATGGCTAATACCAAAAACAAAAGTGAAATTATATCCATTTTTTACCCCTTAATAATTTTTTTTATAGTTTTATACTGTGATATGTCCTGCAATCGCAGATGACGCAACGGTTTTTGCACTAGCAAGATACACTTTTGACTCCTTATGTCCGGCACGCCCCTTAAAATTTCGTGTCCCTGTACTAATTAGCACTTCACCCTCAGCGATCAGCCCTTGACAACCGCCCCAACACACACTACAGTTAGGATTCATGATGACAGCGCCTGCATCATTAAAAATTTTCATGAGCCCCTCATCTACCGCCTTGCCATATACTTCATTGCTAGCCGGGACAATGAGAAGTCTCACATCGTCATGCACTTTTTTCCCATCAAGCACTTTTGCCGCTTCACGCAAGTCACCAATTCTTCCATTATTGCATGAGCCGATAAATGCCTCATTGATTTTCACATTTTTTACTTTGTCAACCGTTTTTACATTGTCGACAAAGTCAGGGCAAGCAACCGTTGGCTCAATTTCCGACAAATCAAATGTGTACTCTGCGAAATATTTTGCATCGTCGTCACTTTTTGGCACAAATTTTGGTTTTCTGCCGCGTTCTTCGATCCAGTCTAATGTGATTTCATCAATTGTAAACAGTGCAGATTTTGCCCCTGCTTCGACTGCCATATTAGACATAACCATTCTCTCATCTACGCTTAAATGCTTTAATGCCTCACCTGTAAATTCCATCACTTGATAGTTAACGCCATTTGCGCCAATTTTCCCAATGATATGCAAAATCGCATCTCTTGCATATACTCCTTCGCGAAGTTTTCCCACAAGATTAAATTTCACACTTTCAGGCACTAATACCCATGAAGTGCCTGTCACCATGCCATATAGGAAATCCGTGCATCCAATTCCCGTACCAAATGCACCCACCGCACCATATGTGCAGGTATGACTGTCCGCACCAAAAATAATTTCACCTGAACACACATAATTTTCCATCATAATTTGGTGGCAAACCCCTTTGCCGTCCCAAAAATCAATATTATGCTCCTTGGCGAAATCCCTCATTTTTTTATGTGCTTGCGCGGTTTTCACGCTGTCCGCAGGCACATTGTGATCAACAATAAACACGAGTTTACTGCTGTCTTTAACAGATGGTGCCACAAGGTCATTATTGTACATATCAATGGTTAGATGTGTCGTTCCGTCATTGCTCATCATCTTATCTAGGGTAATTGTATGTATATCACCGACATTAACATGTTCAACACCAGCAGCCTTTGCAATGATTTTTTGCGCCATAGTCATTCCCATATTATTTCACGCCCCCTTTTTTTGCTTCTTCATTAAGCGCTGCCACAAGACCGCCTTTATCCAGTATGTTTTGCATATATGGCGGAAGTTTCGTGCATGAGAACACTCTGTCTGCCACTGTTATCGTTCCATCAGCCATAGAGAGAGTCGCCTCCTCCCCTTGCTCCACAAAATCATGCATATCTTTGCTGACAAGCACAGGAAGCCCGATGTTGATTGCATTTCTGTAAAAAATCCTTGCAAATGATTTTGCTATAACAGCTTTTACTCCAAGTGCTTTTAGCACCGCCGGAGCTTGCTCTCTAGAAGAGCCGCATCCAAAATTCTCATTCCCGACAACAAAATCTCCTTCTTTAACTGTTTTTGCAAAATCTTTATCCAAAGTTTCAAATGTATATTGTTTCATCTCATCAATATTAGGTAGCAACAAATATTGTGAGGCGATGATTTGGTCAGTGTCCAAATCGCTGTGAAATTTATAAATCTTTCCCATTTATGTAACCTCTCCTCATAATAAATTATATATTAGCGCAAACGATATCCCCTGCTTCTTTTGTGCCGATTTTCTTCATGCCCTCTGTGTAAATATCAGGGGTTCTATACCCTTGCTCAAGCACTTTAACCACGGCATTTTCAATCGCATCTGCCTCCTCTTTAAGCGAAAATGTATATCTTAGCATCATCGCCGCTGAGAGAATTGCCGCCATTGGATTTGCTTTGTCTTGACCCATAATATCAGGAGCACTTCCGTGTATTGGCTCATACATACCAAAATTTCCATCTGTAAGACTTGCTGAGGGCAACATACCGATTGAGCCGGTGATCATGCCTGCTTCATCAGAGAGAATATCTCCAAACATATTACTCGTCACCATGACATCAAATTGCTTTGGATTTTTAACGAGTTGCATTGCCGCATTGTCAACATACATATGCTCAAGAGTCACCTCAGGGTAGTTCTTTGAAATTTCCGTCATGATACTTCTCCATAGCCTTGAAGTGTCGAGCACATTTGCCTTATCCACAGAAAGCACTTTCTTTCCACGTTTCATCGCAAGCTCGAACGCACTAATTCCAATTCGACGAATTTCCTTCTCGCTATATTGCTCAATGTCATATGCCTCCTTGCCTTCAGTCGTTTCCTTCGTTCCCTTCTCCCCAAAGTAAATTCCGCCTGTAAGCTCTCTGACAATCATGATGTCAAAGCCGCCTTGAACAATATCAGCTCTTAAAGGGCAAGCATCTTTTAATGCATCAAACATCATTGCCGGACGTAAGTTTGAATATAATTTAAGCTCTTTTCTCAGTCCAAGCAACGCCATTTCAGGGCGCTCACTTCCCGGAAGTGTATCCCACTTCCATCCGCCAACAGCCCCAAGAAGCACAGAATCACTGTTTTTGCAAATTTCAATCGTCTCTTGTGGTAAGCACTTTCCGACCTCATCTATTGCACAGCCACCAGCCAGTGCATATTTATAACTAAACTCATGTCCGAATTTTTGACCGACTTTGTCAAGCACCTTGATTGTCTCGTTAATTACTTCAGGGCCAATCCCATCCCCTTTGATTACCGCAATGTTAAAATTCATAATAAAACCTCTCAAAATAAATTTCATATTTTCATATTGTTTGCTCATCACTTGCATATGTTTTACTGTTCAACGAGGTGATTTTACAAATAAAAAAGCCCTCGTCTCATGATTAAACAGTAAATGTTTAAAACAAAGAGACGAAGGCCTTGTATAATATACAATAAGCTTCCGCGGTACCACTCTTTTTGGCATCAATCAATGCCCACTCCACAGTGTCTTGCTCAGGGGTGAGACATCGCTTTAAGTCCTATGATTTTCCACCAACCAATCACTCTCTCTAAAGACTATATACGCAATTTATTCCCATCAACGCAAAAATATTAAATTTTCAACAAGTATTTTGCAAATATGAATTGAACCAAGTATACTAGCAAAATCAACTTTTGTCAACATGTAAAATTATTTTTGTTGAAGATTGACAAAATTAGCATGTGTAAATAATGATTTTTCGTGAGTTTTGTTTTGCATTTTGCAGCACTGACCATTCACTTCCTTGTTCTTTGCATATTACCTTCCCTAGAATTCACTATCCTCCAAACGAGCGACTACCACGCGGTTGACCCATCGTGGATCTATTATCGTCACTATAAAAAATCGACAACAGTCGTCCCGCTGCTATATAAAAAACGCTGTATCCTTCGCGATACAGCGTTTTTCTCATATTACTTAATATTTACAATAAATTCTTCGCTTATAGCAACATACTCTCCCGCATCATCAGGGTTTTTGTTGTTTGCATAAACTTGGAGAGTAAATGATTCCACTTCGTCTGTAAGTGTGTACTCACTGGTGTTAATCAAAAGTT
>CAYJIE010000062.1:3029-14707 GCA_964370145.1 uncultured Oscillospiraceae bacterium | reverse complement strand
AACTTTGACACATTGCTTGCAGCAGTTGGTAAAGCAAAACCATCAGCGGCTAAAGGTCAATACATTAAGAGTTGCGTAGTTGCATCAACAATGGGACCTGGAATTAAAATCAATCCTGCAAAAGTAATGTAATAATAAAAGATTTAGGCTGTGCTACTTATGTGGCACAGCCTTTATGTAATGATGGGAAGGGGTGGATTACTTGGACAATAACTATGACAATAAGAAAAAGCATAATTTTAAATTTCTATTTGCGTTTGCAAAAAATCATATGAAGTATCTTGTACTTTCTCTTATTGGCACAGTACTTTCAATTGTCTTCATGGCAATTATGCCGCAGATAATTCGAGTAACAATTGATTCAATAATTGATGATGTGCCATATGATCTACCCCAATTTATTGTTTCGTGGATTGAATCAAACTGGACGAGAGAAGAACTTAGAGACTCTTTATATATTCCAGCAATACTTGCAATTTTATTCTCAATTTTAGCAGGAATTGCAAACTATGTCAGGAAATACTACGCCGCCGTGTTTGCAGAAGGAACGGTAAAAGACATTCGAGACAGCTTGTTTGCAAATATCCAAAAGCTACCGTACAGTTGGCATATAAAAATGCAAACAGGTGACATAATACAGAGATGTACTTCAGATGTTGAGACGATAAAAACCTTTTTGACGACTCAATTATTGGAGTTTATTCGTGTTGCTGTGCTCATTGTTGTGTACTTGTTTTTGATGATTTCGCTTAGCCCAAAACTTGCGATAATCCCGATAGCAATGACACCAATTATTATTGGGTATTCGCTCTTTTTCTTTTATAAAACAGGTAAGCAATATATGATTGCGGATGAGGCTGAAGGTGAATTAATGGCAGTGGCGCAAGAAAACTTGACAGGTGTTCGAGTTGTTCGTGCCTTCGGCAGAGAGGCAATGGAAGTAGAAAAGTTCAATAAGAAAAACAACTTTTTTGCAAATATTTGGCTCGAACTAGGTAAAATACTCTCAGTATACTGGGGAGTAGGTGATTTTGTAACTGGAATTCAAGCCGCGTTAGTGTTATATTTTGGTACGAAAACGGTGCTAATTGGTGAAATTGATGTAGGTGAACTCATTGCGTTCTCATTATACAATTCGTCACTCATTTGGCCTGTTAGAGGTCTTGGCAGGCTCATTTCTGAAATGAGCAGAACCGAAGTTTCTGTTGTAAGAGTTCGAGACATCTTAGATAGCCCTCCTGAAGTTGATGGTGAGGACGATATTGAGCCTGAAATTTTTGGTGAAATTGAATTTAGAAATGTCAGCTTTAAGTACAATGAAAAGTTAGTGCTTGATAATATTAATTTGACGATCGCAAAAGGGTCGACTCTAGCAATTTTGGGTGGTACCGGCAGTGGAAAAAGTACTTTTGCGCATCTCCTTGCAAGGCTTTATGACTGTGATGATGATATGGGGAATATTTACATCGATGGAGTTAACATAAAAAATATTAAGCGTGAATACCTTAGAAAAAATGTTGGACTTGTTTTACAAGAGCCATTTTTATTTTCAAAGACTATAATCGACAATGTCAAGGCGGCGTCGAAAGCACTTTTGCTTGACGAAATCAGGGATTATTCGAAGTTGGCTTCAGTTGATGGCAACATAATGTCTTTTCCAAATCAGTATGACACAATAGTCGGCGAGAGGGGTGTTACCCTCTCAGGAGGACAAAAACAGCGGATAGCGATTGCCAGGATGCTTGCAAGTAGTCCTAAAATTATGATATTTGACGACTCATTTTCAGCGATTGACACAGAAACTGATGCAAAAATCAGAGCAAATCTTAAGCAAAAAATAGGTCAAGTGACCACTGTGTTGATTTCTCATAGGGCAACAACATTAATGCAAGCCGACAAAATTATAGTCCTAGATAGCGGGCGTATTATTGAGGAGGGCACACATGCCCAACTTATGGAGCTAGGTGGAATTTATGCAAAAGTGAATGACATACAGTCCATTATAGAGGATGAACTAAGATAGAAGCGGAGGTGATTGCGTGAATTATTATGACGACATCGAAGTCGTAACCAAGCTTGATATTTCCAAGTGGAAACATATGATAAAATTGCTATCTCCATATAAAAAAGCGATTATCTTGTCAGCTTTAATTATGTTAGTAAGCGCGTCAGTGGATGTTGTGCTCCCGCTTTTCACGACATATGCTATACAAAACTTCATCGAACTTAATACTGAAGAAGGTCTATTCCCCTTTTTTATGTTATTTGTTGGTGCAATTTTAGTACAAACCGTAACTGTAATTGCGTTTACGAGATTTGCCATGTGGGTGGAAATGAGCTTTAGCCGTGACTTAAAGCAAGCAACATTTAACCATCTGCAAACACTATCATTTTCCTATTACAACAAAACTCCGGTTGGTTATATGCTTGCTCGAGTAATGAGTGATACAAATAAAATCAGTGCGATGATTGCGTGGGGCTTTGTGGACTTCCTTTGGTCATTGACTTTTGTAATAGGCTCATTAATTGCAATGGCAATTCTCTCTCTAAAGCTTGCATTTTTAATAATGCTTGTTGTGCCACCAATTGCAGTTGTGACTTATTATTTTCAAGGAAAAATTCTAAAGGCCAATAGGATCGTGAGGAGTACAAATTCAAAAATAACAGCTGATTTTAATGAGGGAATTGGCGGCGCAAGAACATCAAAAACATTGGTGATGGAAGCGGATAATATTGAGGCTTTTAGTGGTTTGACGAGGGCTATGAAGGGCGCTGGAGAAAAGGCGTCATTTCACAGTGCAATTTTTTTACCGATTGTATTGTTTTTTAGCTCAATTGGTACGGCTGTAATTCTGTATATTGGTGGAGAAATGGTTGTTGATAATCTAATGGATTTTGCTGTGCTCTCTGCCTTTATAACATATTCAATTACGATTTTTGAGCCTGTCCAACAAATGGCAAGATTATTTGCGGACTTCGTTGCAATGCAAGTTAATGTCGAAAGAGTTACAAGTTTACTAAATACAAAATCGACCATAAATGATAGTGAAGATGTAATTAGTAAATATGGGGATAATTTCACGCCAAAAAGAGAGAATTGGGAAGAAATAAATGGCGAAATTGAAATAAAAAATGTCAGCTTTATGTATGATGACGGGAAAGAAAACGTTTTGACGGACTTCAGCCTTAAAGTTAAAGAGGGCACAATGGTTGCTATTGTCGGAGAAACTGGTGCAGGGAAAAGCACATTAGTTAATTTGATTTGTCGTTTTTTTGAACCTAATAAGGGACAAATTTTAATTGATGGCATTGATTATAGAGAACGCAGCCAACTCTGGCTACACAGCAATATTGGTTATGTGCTGCAAAGTCCGCATCTATTCTCTGGAACAGTTGCTGATAACATCCGGTATGGCAAGCCGACTGCGACTGATGAGGAAATCGAAGATGCGGCGAAACTAGTGTGTGCTGATAAAGTTGTAGAGCGGCTAGAAAAAGGATATGACAGCTTTGTTGGAGAGGGTGGCGATAGGCTTTCTACCGGTGAGAAACAGCTCATATCATTTGCAAGAGCGATTATTGCAAACCCTGCAATTTTCGTGTTAGATGAGGCAACTTCATCAGTAGATACACATACTGAACAGTTAATACAACAGGCGATTTCTACTGTGCTAAAAGGGCGAACTAGCTTTATAATTGCTCACAGGCTCTCAACTATTAAACAAGCTGATATCATTTTAGTTGTAGAAGGAGGCAAAATTGTTGAGCAGGGCTCACATAAAGAATTGTTGAGGAAGAAGGGTGCATATTATAAACTGTACACAAAACAATTTGAAACAGAAATGACCGATACTTTGTTGTCGGTGAAGGAGGGTTATGAAAAAGATAATTAAGCATAAAAGCTATTCTTCAAAGCTCTGTGATTTCACCCTCTTTACTGAAAAAAGTATATATCACGACGGAACAAGCTCAGAAGAAAAGTTGATTAGAATAAGCTTCTCTTCTGATATCAATGATAAAGATATTGCTTATTTTCGTAAATATCATTCTAATGCCGCAATTGAAAAGCAAATTGGTTTTTCTTATCATGCCTACTGTGCGTCACAAATTTTTGAATATTTGGACGGTAAACGCGTTCAATTTAATATTGAATATGTGATTTACGCAACTGCCTTTCAACAAGAAGTATTAAACTCTATAATTGAATTACCATATAATTCTGTGACATTTATAGGAGACTTACGACCAGATGTTCAAGATGCATCAAAGGCAACACTCTCAAATCCGTTGCCCATTATAATTCCATGCCATAGGGTTAATGCAAGGGAAAATGAAATTACAGCATATGTCGGTGGAGTGCCACTAAAAAGGAAATTGCAAGCACTTGAGCGTGAATCTGCGACAGGTGGTGGAGCGATTAAATCGGCAACAGAAAGTAGTTTTGATTTTTCACTTTTGACGGACAAAGTAAATACTAGAGATGAATTTCTTGATATTAGGATTGATTGCGAAAGTAGAAATATTCCTTGTACAAAGCCATTGGCAACTGCTTTTATAAGGCAAATTTGCGAGATAAAGAAGCCTTGTAATCTTCTTGAAATTGGAACAGCTGAAGGTTATTGTAGTTGCAATTTATCAAAATTTGTGTCCAATAAGATTTATACTATCGAGAGGGACGCTGATCGTTGTATCAAGGCACGAGAAAATTTTCAAAAACACAGTATTAATAATGTTGTGCTACTTGAAGGCGATGCACTAGAAGTTATAGAGGGTATTGATGAGAAATTTGATATTGTTTATATTGATGCTGCAAAGGGACAAAATAGTCGCTTTTTTGAACTTATAAAAAGTAAAATCAATGATGATGCTGTCATAATTGTTGACAATGTTGCATATAAAGGCCAGATTAATTTTGGTGAGAAGCCTCAGAGAAAGTCAAGGACAATGACAAGAAATATGCAAGATTTTGTTGATTTTGTTCTTGAAAATGACGAGTTCACAAGCAATATCGTTCCAATTGATGACGGTTTGTTAATAATAAACCCCAAATATTAATTTTTGATGAACATAATCTTTACTTTGATACTAATATGTGATAAAATTAAACTTCAGTAAATTTAAGGAGAGTGCGTATGTCTAACAGCATGACAGGTTACGGGCGTGTTCAGGATATTTCCTCCGGAATGGATATAACAATTGAGATAAAATCGGTTAATCACAGATATTTTGATTTTTCGCTTCGTGCACCGAGAGCGTTTGGTTTTCTTGACGATAAGCTTAAGTCATTAGTACAAAGTAAAGTCAGTCGCGGCAAGGTTGATATGTACTGTCAGATTAACATGCTCGAAGGGCAACAAATTGAAATTGGGATTAATAGACCATATTTGGACAGCTATGTTGCTGCTTTGCGTGAAATTGTGAGTATTCACGATGTTAGTGATGATATTTCAGTGGGGTTGCTAGCAAGAAATAATGAGATTTTTAATGTACAAAAAACGGAAGTAGACCATGATGAATTATGGGCGGCGATTTTGCCCATAGCCACTAAGGCAATTGAGCAATTTGCAAATATGAGAGCCGCTGAAGGGCGTAGGTTGACTGATTTCATTTTGACGAGAGCTGATGCAATTGAAGCCGTATTGGCTGATATTGAAGAGCATACCACTGCATCTGTCGCAGCTTATAAAGAGAGACTTCACAACAACTTGGCGGAGCTTCTTGCTAAAGCTAATATTGATGAGAGTAGAATTGTTGCAGAAGTTGCGATAATGGCTGATAAGTCGGCGATTGATGAGGAAATTGTTAGGCTTCGTAGTCATATCGAGGAGTTGCGCAAAATGCTTCTGAGCGAGGAAGCGCAAGGCAGAAAGATTGATTTCTTGATTCAGGAAATGAATAGAGAAATCAATACCATTGGGTCAAAATGTTCCGCCATTGAAATTTCAAAAATTGTTGTAGATGTCAAAGCGGATATTGAAAAAATCAGAGAGCAAGTTCAAAACTTAGAATAGGTGATATTGGAGACGAAAATGGTACTTATTAACATAGGTTATGAAAATTATATTTCCTCTACTCGCATTGTGACAGTCGTTACACCAGATTCTGCACCGATAAAAAGGCTTGTTCAGGAGTCGAGAGATACTAGTCGCCTGATCGATGCGACAAATGGACGGAAAACGCAGAGCGTAATTCTCACGGATAGCGATCATATTGTTTTATCAGCCATGCAGCCATCACAGATTAAAGATAGAATGGAGGGAAAGAATGATGAATAAAGGTTTGTTATTTGTTGTATCCGGACCGTCAGGCGTTGGCAAAGGCACTGTTCTTGGGCAATTAGTCGATGAAAACGAGAATATTCACTATTCTGTTTCAGCAACCACCAGAGCACCAAGAGAGGGTGAAGTGGATGCTGTCAATTACCATTTTTTAAGTAGAGATGATTTTGAAAAGAAAATCAATAACGGTGAGATGCTCGAATATGCGGTATATAATAACAATTATTATGGCACGCCTAAAGATGCTGTTGATAGAGCGCTGACACAGGGATCTGATGTCATTCTTGAAATTGAAGTTGAAGGTGCATTTTCGATTAAAAAGATGGATATTGGAGCAGTATTTATTTTTGTTATGCCGCCGTCAATGGAAGTGCTTGAAGACAGGCTTCGCAAAAGAGGGACGAATAATGAAGAAGATATTGCAAATAGGCTGTCAATTGCGAGGGCTGAAATAGACGCCGCAACAGCATATGACTATATAGTAATTAATGATGATATCAAATCAGCAAAAGAAAAAATTCAAGCAATCATTTTTGCAGAGCATTCAAAATGTGTTCATATGCAAGAATATTATAATAATAATTTTTAAGGAGAACAAAATGTTACACCCATCAATCAGTTCACTAACACCAAATAATGAGAGCAGATATTCACTGGTCATCGCAATTTCTAAAAGAGCGAGAATGATCACCGAGGAGTCAAAGGAATATCAAGTGCCACTGCGTGAAAAGCCTGTTAAAGTGGCTATTAATGAGCTAAACAACAGAAAAATCAAAATTATAGAGAGCGATAATTAATAGTTTTGGAGAAAAAAATATTGATTGCCAAGATTGCGCTTGACGTAAAGAAGCAGTCACTCGATAGTTTATATGACTATGAAATACCAGCACATATGACTGAAACTGCAAAAATCGGTCAGAGGGTGATTGCTCCATATGGACGCTCAAATCGAATGCTTCAAGGGATTATAATTGAACTTTGTGATAGCTCTGATTATGATAAGCTAAAGCAAATAAGTGAAATCCTTGACGAGGAGAGCCCTTTAGATGAAAATATGGTGGATTTACTGAATTTTGTGAAAACACGATATTTTTGCACCTATTTTGACGCAATAAAAGCGATATTGCCAATTGGAATACGGATGCAATTTGCAGAAGTTTATTCGGTCAATGAAGATAATGAAGAACTTTGCAGAGAAGTGAATTTGAGTGATAATGAAATTTTGTTGTTAAATGAAATTTCAAAGCATAAAAATGTTGAGTATTCAGTTCTTGCAAAGGCAGTTGATTTTGAATGCAAATCTATGATTTCTAAGCTAGTTGAAAAAGGATTTGTCATTAAAAGTCAAAAAAATGTTGGAATGGCAGAAGAGACATTGAGGCAGATGGCAAGGCTTATCGCAAGTCAGTCTGAAATTGATGCGCATTTAGGAAAAAAAGGCAATAAAAAGCATGAAGCTGTCATTGAAATTTTGATGAATGGTGATTATAGCACAGTAGCAGAACTTTGCTATTTTGCAGGAGTTAGCCGATCTGTGATTAGTACGCTTGAGCGACGTGGCATTATTGAGGTGGAAAATCGACGGGTAGAAAGTGCCATGTTTCACGATCAAATTGCAGAACGGGCTGAAGATGTGAAAATCAATCTTTCAATCGAACAGAAAATTGTATATGATAAAATCATAAATAATTTATCGCAAGAACACCCAAAAACAGCTCTTTTGCATGGGGTTACAGGGAGTGGAAAAACTCTTGTATTTATGAAGGCAATTGAAACAGCAATTAAAATGGGGAAGTCTGCAATTGTTCTTGTGCCTGAGATTGTTTTAACACCACAACTCACACAGCGGTTTTTAGCCAAATTTGGAGAAAAAGTTGCACTAATTCACAGCAAATTATCCAATACAGAACGACGAGATGCGTGGCGTAATATAAGAGAAGAAAAGTGCAAAATTGTACTTGGAACTCGATCAGCTATATTTGCACCTGTGAAAAATCTGGGAATAATCGTGATGGATGAGGAGCATGAATATGCGTATAAGTCAGAGAGCGCGCCGAGATATCATGCTAGGACAGTGGCGAAGTACAGAGCGCATAAAGAGGGGGCACTTCTCCTATTGTGCTCAGCAACACCGAGCATAGAGTCATATTCATATGCGAAAAAGGGCTCATATGAGCTGCTTAAACTATGCAATAGATTCAATGAGTCCCAATTGCCGCCAGTAACAGTTACAAGCCTTAAAGAAGAACTGTTATCAGGAATGTCCTCGGTAACAGGCCCTACTTTAATTGATGCAATCACTCAAACGCTCAATCTAAAAAAGCAAGCAATTCTATTCTTAAATCGCAGGGGATATAGCACTTTCCTCAACTGTGATAGTTGCGCAACAGTGCTTGAGTGCGAGAATTGTTCTGTTTCAATGACATATCACAATGCAAATAATCTTCTTATGTGTCATATATGCGGACGGACGGCAAAAGTCCCTGATTTTTGTCCAGAATGCAATACTGGTCAAATTGTCAAGCGCGGGATTGGCACACAAAAAGTTGAAGAGGAAATTGTCCGACTGTTCCCTGAGGCGAGAGTTCTCCGCATGGATATGGATACGACAAGATATAAAATGTCTCACGAGGAGATGCTTTCAAAATTTGCAGCTGGTGAATATGACATTTTGATTGGGACACAGATGGTAACCAAGGGAATTGATTTTCCAAATGTAAATCTCGTCGGAGTTTTATTTGCAGACTCATTGCTTTTTCAAGATGATTTTAGAGCAGGTGAGAGAGCTTTTTCACTGCTCACGCAAGTTGTTGGTCGTGCCGGTCGTGCGAAAGTTGAAGGCAGGGCGATTGTGGATAGTTTTGTTGAGGGAAATCGCATTATTGAATTTGCTAAAACGCAAAACTATGAGGAATTTTATGAAAATGAGATTGCTTTTAGAAAAATGGCTGTTTATCCGCCATATTGCGATATATATACGATTACATTTACACATGAGAATGAAAATTTGCTAGAGCAAGCTGCTAAGGAATTTCAAAAAGGAATTATCAGTGAAATTGAGCAAAACAAAATTCAAAAAATCATATTATTTCCACTGACAAAAAGTTCTGTATATAAGGCAAATAATCAGTACAGACTAAGAATGGTATTGAAATGTGTTGACAGTCAAGCCATAAGAAATGCACTAAAAAAAGTACAAATTCAAGTGAATAAACATAAATATTATTCAAATGTAATTTGTGTAATTGATATTAATCCGTTGTCTGGGAATTAAATGGAGGTTATATGGCAATTAGAAAAATACTTAATGAAAAATATGATAATGCAGCGCTTCGCAGAAAGTCGCGTGAAGTTGAAAAAATTGACGATCGGATAATAACACTGCTTGAAGATATGGAAGATACCCTTAGAAAAGCAGAGGGAGTCGGACTTGCAGCGCCTCAAATTGGTGTGTTGCGTCGGGTTGTGATTGTTGATATAGGCGAGGGTAAATATGAGATGATAAACCCTGTAATAACAAAATCGGACGGCGAGGACAATGCGCCTGAGGGTTGTTTGTCCGTCCCTGGATTTAATGGATATGTGAAGCGTCCGTATTCGCTGACGGTGAAATATAGAGACAGGAATTTTGAAGAGAAAATTTTGGAGGCAGAGGACTTTCTTGCGAGGGCAATCTGCCATGAACTCGATCATCTCGACGGCATTCTTTATATTGACAAAGCTACTGATATTTACGAGGTGGATTAATGAGAATTCTTTTCATGGGAACTCCCGATTTTGCAAAAGTGGCGCTTGAAAATGTGCTTGAAGCTGGGTTTGATGTTGTTGGAGTTGTCACTCAGCCGGATAAACCCGTTGGAAGAAAACAAGTTTTGACAGAGTCAGCTGTAAAAATTTTAGCAAATACTCATGAACTTCCAGTCTATCAACCTGCAAGGCTTAGAGATGGTGAGCTTGCACCCATTTTAGATGAGCTTAAGCCTGACTTAATCTTAGTTGTTGCTTATGGCAAAATTCTGCCAAAATATATTCTTGATTATCCTAAGTTTGGATGCATAAATTCGCATGGCTCGTTACTTCCTAAGTTCAGAGGTGCTGCGCCAATTCAATGGTCGATAATCAATGGAGAGCAGATAACGGGAATTACTACGATGTATATGAATGAGGGATTGGACACGGGGGATATTATATATAGCGTTGAGACTAAAATCGGTGAGAATGAAACATATGGCGAGTTGTACGAGCGATTGTCCCAACTTAGTGGAGAGTTGATTTTGCAAACTCTCACTGATATTAAGACTGGTATTGCACCAAAAACACCGCAAAATGAGAATGAAATGACATTAGCACCGCCACTCACAAAGGAAAACTCACAGCTTGATTTTAATAAATCGGCGATTGAAGTAAAAAATTTAATTCATGGGACAAATCCAAAGCCAATTGCACATACTAAGCTTGAGGGGAAGGGCTTTAAGGTGTACAATGCGGTGATGGGAGAAAAAACTCAAAATGCAGTTGGAACGATGCAAAAATGCAAAGAGGGAATTAGCGTTGCGTGCGGAGATAATAACACTGTGATTTTAACGAAGGTACAACTTGAAGGCTCAAAAGCAATGCCAGCAAGTGTATTTATGAATGGAAGAAATATCGAAGGATTAATTCTTGGTAAATAGGAGGAAATATGGACTACTTTTTTTTATTAATAATAGCATTTATATTTGCGATGTCAGCATCAGCGAAGGTTAAGACGACATTTGCAAAGTACAGTAAAGTGCGCAGTCAGCGTAATATTACAGGAGCAGAGGCGGCAGAGCGAGTTCTGCGTGATAATGGGATTACGGATGTGTCTATCGAGCATATCAATGGGAATTTAAATGATCATTATGATCCCAGAGATAAGACAATAAGGTTGTCAAGTTCAGTCTATGGCAGTGCTTCAGTCGCTGCTATTGGTGTTGCTTGCCATGAGGCAGGTCATGCAATCCAACATGCGAGAGGATATGCGCCGCTTACAATAAGAAATGCGATTATACCAATGACGCAGTTAGGGTCAAACCTTGCCTTTCCGCTGTTCTTTTTAGGTATATTTATGGGGATTACTCCATTACAAGACTTTGGAATTTTGCTTTTTACAGCAGTAGTATTTTTTCAATTAATCACTCTTCCTGTGGAGTTCAATGCAAGCAGTAGAGCTGTTGGAGCTATTTCTGATGCAGGTCTTTTGACACCAGATGAGATTGATGGGACAAAAAAGGTACTAAGTGCAGCGGCTATGACATATCTAGCTGCTCTTGCAGTAGCTCTTGCGAACTTGGTAAGATTGATTGGTATGCGCCGTGATTAGTGCGAACGGTAAAGCAGAGAATAAAAATAAATCGAGTGGCAGTTCGCACGCGAACG